>DATADI010000355.1:0-2625 GCA_036258615.1 Thermomonospora sp.
GGCGGGTCCGAGGGCCCGCTGGGGCCACCGGGCCCGCCGGGATCGCTCGGGCCTCCCGGACCACCGGGGCCACCGGGACCGCCGGGTCCGGGGTCGGTGGGGCCGGGGTCGGGGCTCTGCGGCGGGCCGGACGGGTCGCCGGGGTCGGGCGTGGTCGGGCCGCCGGGCCGCCGGGTGCCCGGGTCGCCGCTGCCGCCTCCGTAGATGTAGCTGGACGGCGGCCCGAAGCTCTTCGGCGCCCAGTTCTTGATGCTGACGACGTCCGTCATGTACGTGCGCCAGATCTGCGCGGGCAGCACACCGCCGAACGCGCTGTACCCGCCGATCTGCACCTGCTTGGACGGGCTGTCACTGCGGTAGATCGCCACCGAGGTCGCCAGCTGCGGGATGTACCCGTTGAACCACAGCGCGTTCCCGTTGTCGGTGGTGCCCGTCTTGCCCGCCACGTCACGCCCGTCGTACAGCTGGGCCCCGGTGCCGGTACCGCTGCGCACCACCCGGGTCATCGCGAACGTGGCGTCCCGCGCGACCTGCTCGCTGAACGCCCGCTTGCCCTTCTCGGTGAACTCGCGCTTGTCGCCGTCCAGCTCGGTGACCGACTTCACCACGTACGGCATGCGGAAGACGCCCTCGGAGGCGAACGTCGCGAACACCCCCGCCTGCTGGACGGGGTGCACCGAGATGACCCCGAGCGGGAACGTCGGCGCGGTGTTGGCCCCGTTGGCGGTGAGCTGGCTGCGGGGGATGCCCATCTTCTCGGCCATCCGGGTGACCTTGTCCAGGCCGATCTCCTGGCCGAGGTTGACGTAGCCGGTGTTCACCGAGTTCTGCGTGGCGGTGACCAGGTTGATCATGCCGTAGCTGGTACCGCCGCTGTTCCGGACCGGGGTGCCGTTGTAGTACTGCGGCGAGCTGCCGTCCACCACGCTGCCCAGCGACTTGCCGCTGTCGAGCGCGGCGGCCAGCACGATCGGCTTGAAGCCCGAGCCCGCCTGCGCCCAGTGCCCGAACGAGCTGCTGAGCTGCTCCTCCAGGTAGCCCCGGCCGCCGTAGAACGCCACCACCTGCCCGGTGTCGGGGTCGACGGAGACCAGGCCGGTCAGCGTGCGCTTGCCGGTGTCGTCGGGCAGGTTGGCCTCGACGGCGCGCTCGGCGGCCTTCATGAGCTTCTCGTCGAACGTCGTGGTGATCTTCAGGCCGCCCCGGTTGATCTGGTCCTCGGTGTAGCCGCGGCGCTCGCGCAGCTCCTTCTGCGCGATCCGCACCATGTAGCCGAGCTGGCCCTTGAGGACGTCGGTGACCTTCAGCTTCACCGGCGCGGGGAACGTCATCCGCGCGGCGTCGGCGGAGCTGAGCGCGCCGGTCTGGGTCATCGCGCCGATCACCGAGCGCCACCGCTGCTCGGCGGGCGCGCGGTGCTCGCCGGTCGGGTCGCCGAACGGGGTCGGCTGCTGGATCGCCGCCGCCAGGTACGCCGCCTCGGCCGGGGTGAGGTCCTTGACGTCCTTGTCGTAGTAGGCGTGCGCGGCGGCCTGGATGCCGTACGCGTCACGGCCGAAGTAGATCGTGTTGAGGTACTGCTCCAGGATCCAGTTCTTGTCCTTCTGGCTGCCGACCTTCAGGGAGACCATGATCTCCTTGAGCTTGCGGCTGACCGTCCGCTCCTGGCCGAGGCCCTGGTAGTAGTTGCGGACCATCTGCTGGGTGATGGTCGAGCCGCCCTGCAGCTGCTCGCCGGACACGGTGGACCAGAACGCGCGGATCGTGCCGCGCACCGAGACCCCGGGGTCCTCGTAGAAGCTGCGGTTCTCGGCGGCGATCACGGCGTCCCGGACGTGCTGCGGCACCTGGTCCAGCTCGACCTTCTGCCGGTTGACCCCGATCTTGGCGATCATGGTCTTGCCGTCGTCGTAGTAGAACTCCGGCCCCTGCGCCGTGGCGTCCTCCTGCGGCGAGGGCACCGGGGTGAGCAGGTACGCGACCGCGAACCCGGCGATCAGCAGCCCCAGGAACGCCAGCACGCCGAAGGCGACCCGCCGCGTGTAGCGCGCCAGGCGGCTGCGCTCCTTGCGCGGCCTGCGCCGCCGTCCGCGCCGTCCGCCGCCCTGGCCCGCCTCCGGGCCGGGACCCGTCTCGCTGTCCTGCGCAGCCGCCCCCACAGCCGCGTCCCCCTTCGTCTCCTTCGCTTCGCCGCCGTCCTGGCCCGCGGCCCCGGGTACGCCCGTACCACCGGAGCCGCCCGCCGAACCGTCAACGTCCGGCTTCCCGGCCCCCGTTCCCGCCACGGCGGCGGCCTCGGCGTTCTCCGAGGCCGCTGCCACCGTCGCGCCTTCGGCGCCCTCGGCGCCCGTCTCCGTCCCGCCCGCCGGTACGCCCAGCGCCGCCGACCCGGCCGCCGCGTCGACTTCGGCGGCGGCCGCGAGCGAGGCCGCGGCGTCGTCGGTCGCGGGCCCGGCGTCCACCGGTTCGCCAGGGGTCTGGTGTCCGGTCGGGTCCTGCCCTGAGCCGGGAGCGGTGTCGTCCAGGACAGGGAGGTCCAGGACGGTCGTCGAGGTGGAGGGGGCCGGATCGTCCGGGGCCACGACGTCGATCGCCGTCGTGGCGGGGTCGTCGGCGTTCTCGGCG
>DATADI010000356.1:0-6297 GCA_036258615.1 Thermomonospora sp.
ACCGCCGAGCGAACGGCTCCGCCGCTTCGGCGGGCCGTAAGACGGCGGGGCTGGCTCGTCCGTCGAATGCTGTTGCTGGCGGACCTCGCGGGTCTCAGCGTTGCTTTCGTCGCCGCGCAGCTCGCGTGGGGGCACGGCGGCGGGGTCGGCGACCGGGTCGGCGGCGGTCGGCGGCGGCGTGGTGATCGGCGATGCGGGGGTGGAGCGGGGGTGACTCATGGCCGCTGACATTACCTACCCTCCTGGAGCGCTCCGTCGGCGAGTTCGGCGAACCGCTCCAGCTCCTCGGCGGGCCGGTCGATCCCCCGCCACGGATCGGGGTCGGCCAGGTGCGCCCGCGCGTACAGCCGCGCCACCAGCTCGGCCCGTTCGCCGGGGATCTCCGCCAGCAGCGCGGCCGAGTAGACGTCGGCCATGAACTGCGCCAGCGGGAACAGCCGTGACTCGGCGGTCGTGTCGTCGAGCTTGCGCCAGCGCCCGATGGTCTCGGCGAGGTCGTCGATCCGCCGGGCCACCAGCTCGGCCGTCTCCCCGCCGGGGGCGCGCTCGACGGCCTGCCGCAGCCGGTCCAGGAACGGCAGGTGCGCGTCCTGGCGGAGGGCCCGCCGCACGTCCAGGCACAGGATGTTGTCGCCACCCTCCCAGATCGGGTTGACCTGGGCGTCCCGCAGGATCCGCGCGACCGGCCACTGCTCGATGTAGCCGTTGCCGCCGTGGATCTCGATCGCGTCGCTGGCGGCGGTCACCCCCAGCCGGGCGGCCCGCAGCTTGACCAGCGCGGGCACGAGCCGCAGCCGGGGCCGGGCGAGGAACCCCTCGAACACGATCGCCTGCGCCGCCTCGACCTCCACGATCAGCTCGGCGAGCTTGCGCCGCATGAGCGGCTGGTCGGCCAGCGGCGCCCCGAACGCCTCGCGGCGGCGGGCGTAGCACAGCGCCTCCACCAGGGACCGCCGCGCGCAGCCGAGACCCATGAGCGCGATGCCGAGCCGCGCCCCGTTGGTCAGCTCCATCATCCGGCCGAGGCCCTTGCCGTCCCCGGCCCGTCCGCCGCCGGGTGCCAGCAGGAACGCCTCGGCGTCGGTGAACTCGATCTCGGCGGAGGCCACCGACCGGGTGCCGAGCTTGTCCTTCAGGCGGCGGATCTTGACCCCGTTGCGGGAGCCGTCCCGGCGTTCCCGCAGCACGAGGAACGGGGCGACGCCGCGCACACCGTCCTCCGCGCCCTCCGGCTTGGCGAGCACGACGAACGCCGACCCGTTGGCGTTGGACGCGAACCACTTGAACCCGGTCAGCCGCCACGCGTCCCCGTCGGGTACGGCGGTGGACTCCAGCGCGCCCAGGTCGGACCCGCCGGTGCGCTCGGTGAGCATCTGGGCGGCCTCACCGGAGAACATCCCGGCGGCGAACAGCTCCCGTACCCGGGCCTTGACGTCCTCGGGCGCGAACTGCTCGGCCAGCAGCACCACCATGTCGCCGCCGGTGCCGAGCGCGCACATCATCCCGATGTCGGCCTGGTCGAGCATGTAGTTCCACGCCACGGCCATCGGCGCCGGGTCCACCCCGGCCGCGCGCGCCTCGGCGAAGAACGCGTCGGAGGTGAAGCCGTGGGAGACCAGCTCCCGCCGCGCCGCCTCGAACGACGGGGGCATGACGACCTGGCTGATGTCGTGGCCCCACCGGTCGTACTTCTCCAGCCGGGGCGGGTTGCGGTCGGTCTCCTCGGCCCACCGGGCGATCGGGCCGCCCATCATCGCCCCGGCACGCTCCAGGTGTGGCGTGGCCCAGGCCAGCTCCTCCGGGGTCATCCAGCGGGCCATGGTCGCCTGCAGGCTCGGATCGCTGGTGTACCAGTTGAGGCCCACCGCGCCCTGGTAGCGCTCGGTGGCGTACCGCCGGGCCTTGCCGGGGCCGCCGAACGGCAGCTCGTCCACCGGTTCGATGAGGTATCCGCGCATGGTCCGGACATTACATTCTTTCGCCATGCGATGGAAGACTGTAACTCCGATGCCCGGGTACGCTCCTCAGACAGCGATGACCGAGACCCTGAACCTGAGGCCGCTGACCGCCCGGTCCGTGGTGCTCAGCACCCTGCTGGGCTGCCACCCCCCACGGCTGCGCGCCCGTCACCTGGTGCGCGTCGGCGAGCTGTTCGGCATCGCCGAGGGCACCGTCCGGGTGGCGCTGTCCCGGATGGTCGCCGCCGGTGACCTCGCCCAGGAGGACGGTGCGTACCAGCTCACCGACCGGCTGCTGCGCCGCCAGGCCCGCCAGGACGAGAGCGTCGCGCCGCGCACCCGCCCCTGGGACGGCACCTGGGAGATCGCGGTGGTCACCACCGACCGCCGCCCGGCGGGCGACCGGACGGCGCTGCGGCAGGCGATGGCCGTCCTCCGCCTCGCCGAGCTGCGCGAGGGCACCTGGCTGCGCCCGGCCAACCTGTGCCGCGAACGCCCCCCGATCGTGACGCAGCAGTGCGCCTTCCTGACCGGCCGCCCGGAGGAGGATCCCCGCCTGCTGGCCGCCGCCCTGTGGAACCTGCCCGCCTGGGCGGCCATGGCCCACCGGCTGCGGCGCGCCCTGGCCGACGCCGACACCATGGCCCGCCGCTTCACCGTCTCGGCGGCCATCCTGCGTCACCTGGTCGCCGACCCGCTCCTGCCCGACGAACTGCTCCCGGACGACTGGCCCGGCACGGCACTGCGCGCCGACTACGCGACCTTCGGGGAGGAGTTCCGCGGGTTGCTCAGCGAGTTCTCGTCTTTCGACCGTTGAGCGCGCTCAGGCCGTGAGCGCCGAGACCACGATCGTCGCCACGGCGGCCACCGTCACGACCGCCAGCACCGCAGGGACCAGCCGCCGTGCCTTTCCGGTCGTCGCCTGCACCACCACCGTGTCCGCGTACTTGTCGTGCAGGCACTGGCCGAGACGCTCGTCGGCGCGCTGGACGAAGTAACAGCCGACCACCGGGAAGAGCGTCGACTGCGGGGCCGTCGAGGGGATGATCCAGCGCCGGAACGCCTGCCCCCACCGCACCGGGCCGCCGTCGCGCCGGCCCACCACCCTGATACCGGTCACCCGCTGCCCCAGCGTCCGGCCGAATCGGGCCACGCTGACCACCCGCAGGAAGAACCACCCGATGAGCACGACCGCGAGCATCACCATGACCAGGTACGGCAGGACCTCCGCCGAACCGTCCACGTCCACGTACAGGACGTTCACCAGCGTCGGAACGGCGACCACCGACAGGTACAGCAGCGTGATCGCCCACAGGTCGACCAGCCGGGCCAGCACGCGGCTGCGGGTGTCCGCCAGGACCAGCACCGTACGCCCGGGGTCCACGGGCGGCTCCGCACCTGGGGGGACGAAACGAGGACGGGGGCGGTCGGTCATGACGCGACATACAAACATAAACTGCTCGCCGTGGGCACTGACTACGGATATTGGGAGACCGTCCCGACCCGGTGGAAGGACAACGACGTCTACGGCCACGTGAACAACGCCGTGCATTACTCGGTGATGGACACGATCATCAACACGTGGCTGATCCGGACGGCGGGCCTGGACATTCACGAGGGCCGGTCGATCGGGCTGTGCGTCGAGTCGCACTGCGTCTACAAGGGCTCGATCGCGTTTCCCGAGGCGTTCCGGGTCGGCCTGCGGATCGGGCATCTGGGCCGTTCCAGCGTCCGCTACGAGGTGGGGCTCTTCCGCGAGGACGGTGAGACCCTCGTCGCGGAGGGTCATTTCGTGCACGTGTTCGTCGACCGGGACACACGGCGGCCGGTCGAGATCGGCGAGCCGATGCGCTCGGCGATGAAGGAACTGCTGACCGGGTGAAACGAGCGGAGATGAGCATGACGACGGACGGCGGGCGCGCCCTGGTGCTGGGCGGCGGCGGGGTGGCGGGCATCGCCTGGGAGGCGGGCCTGATCACCGGCCTGGCGGAACAGGGCGTGGACCTGGCCGCCGCGGACCTCATCGTGGGCACCTCGGCCGGCTCGGTGGTGGGCACCTTCCTGGCGCACGGCGCGGACCTGCGGGCCGAGATCGCCGTGCTGGCCGATCCGCCCCCGGGCGCCCAGCGCCCGCCCTCCGCGCGGCCGGACCTGACCCTCGCGATGGAGGCGTTCGCGATCCTCTACGACACGACGCTGGACCCGGTGGAGGCCCGCGCGCGTGTCGGCCGGATGGCGCTGGAGGCCCCCACCGACGGCGCGGGCGCGTCCCTGGAGGCGCTCGCCGAGCGGCTGCCCAGCCGGGAGTGGCCCGACCGGCCGCTGCTGGTCACCGGAGTGGACACCGCCGACGGCACGTTCGTGGTGTGGGACCGGGACGGTGACGCTCCGCTCGACCTGGCGGTCCGGGCGAGCTGCTCGGTGCCGTGCGTGTACCCGCCGGTCACCATCGGCGGGCGGCGGTTCATGGACGGCGGCGCCCGCTCCATCACCAACGCCGACCTCGCCAAGGGCGCCGACGCCGTCGTCGTCCTGGAGCCGATGGGGTACCTGTCGCCGCGCGAGACCCTCGAACGCGAACTGAAGGAACTGGACGGCGCCCGTACCGCCGTCATCGGCCCCGACAAGGCCACCATCGAGACCTTCGGCACCGACCTGCTCAACATGCGGCTGTGGGGCCCCGCCTTCGCGGCGGGCCTCGCCCAGGCCGAGACCGCCGCACCGGTCGTCCACGAGGTCTGGAACGCCGCATAGGGCGCACCGACACCGCCGGAACCCCCACCGGAAGGAACGGCCCCGCCGTCGGCCGCGTCCCACTTTTCATGAGGAAGGCGCACGGATCCGGCCACTTCGGGCCACTCCCCGCTTCTGGGCATGACCGGGGTCTTTCTGTACAGTGCACGGAAAGGTGCGCCGGGAAGTCTGGTCGGCAGGGGGTCCTCGACCGGTTCCCGAGCGGTGCCCGCACGGTGCTCACCGGCCGAGGTTCCCCTGGTCAGCAGGGGTTTCCGGCGCGCACGGGGGTGGTCGTGTGATGGGCGAGTTCGTCCGCACGGTGTTCGCCTTCCCGACCGCGCTGTTCACCTTCTCCCTCCTCGTCGTCATCGGCTACTGGACGTTCGTCGTGCTCGGCGCGGCGGACCTGGAGCTGCTGGACGGGGACGGCGACGGGGCGGGCCTGGCCGGGGTCGCGGGGGCGCTGCGGCTGGGCGAGGTCCCGGTGACGGTGGCGGTCTCGCTGCTCGTCGCCTTCTCCTGGTTCCTCAGTCTGGTGGGTGCCGTCGTGCTGGACTCCCTCGACCTCTCCTCGCCGCTGATGATCGCCCTGGGGCTGCTGGCGCTGGCCTTCGCGCTGGTCGGCGGCTGGCTGGTGACGTGCCTGGTGGTGATGCCGCTGCGGAAGGCGCTGCCGCGCACCCGGGAGTCGTCCCGGCACGACTTCGTGGGCCGGATGTGCGTGATCCGCACCTCCCGGGTCGGCCCCGACTTCGGCCAGGCCGAGATCACCTCCGCGGACGGCTCGTCGGCCGTCATCCAGGTCCGCCAGGACGGCGACGACCCGCTGACCTACGGCAGCTCAGCGCTGATCTTCGACTACGACGCGGCGGGCGAGTTCTTCCGGGTGATGCCGTACGACAGCGCCCTCGACCCCGATCGCCCCCTGTCCTGAGAAGGGAACCCAGATGGACTCCATCACCCTGGGCCTCGGCGTGCTCGTCGCCGTCGTCCTGCTGATCGCACTGGGGCTGGTGATCATCACCGGCCGGCTGTTCCGCAAGGTGGAGCAGGGCAAGGCGCTGATCATCTCCAAGGTGCGCAAGGTGGACGTGACGTTCACCGGCGCGGTGGTGCTGCCGGTGCTGCACAAGGCCGAGGTGATGGACATCTCGGTGAAGACCATCGAGATCGCGCGGACCGGCCGCGAGGGCCTGATCTGCAAGGACAACATCCGCGCCGACATCCGCATCACGTTCTTCGTCCGGGTCAACAAGACCGTGGAGGACGTGATCAAGGTGGCGCAGGCGATCGGCACCGAGCGGGCCAGCAGCCAGGAGACCCTGCAGGAGCTGTTCAACGCCAAGTTCTCCGAGGCCCTCAAGACGGTCGGCAAGCACCTGGACTTCGTGGACCTCTACACCCGCCGCGAGGAGTTCCGCGACCACATCATCCGCGTCATCGGCACCGACCTGAACGGGTACAGCCTGGAGGACGCGGCGATCGACTACCTGGAGCAGACCCCGCTGTCCTCGCTCGACCGGGCCAACATCCTGGACGCCCAGGGCATCCGGAAGATCACCGAGCTGACCGCGATCGAGCACGTGCGCACCAACGAGTTCCA
>DATADI010000357.1:0-3558 GCA_036258615.1 Thermomonospora sp.
CTGTCGTGGGACGGGCGGCTGGCCGACGACGCGCGCCTGGTGACGGCCGTGGCGCGCACCGCCGCCGCGCACGGCGCGCGGATCCTCACCCGCGTCCGGGCGCTGTACCTGGGCGGCGACGGGGCCCTGGTCCGCGACGAGCTGACCGGGGAGGAGCTGCGGATCCGCGCCCGCTCGATCGTCAACGCGGCCGGGGTGTGGGCGGGGGGCCTGGCCGAGGGCGTCCGGCTGCGCCCCTCGCGCGGCACCCACCTGGTGCTGCGGTCGCGGGCCCTGGGCGACCCCGTCGCCGGGGTGCACGTGCCGGTCCCGGGCGAGGCCAACCGGTACGTGCTGGTGATCCCCCAGGAGGACGGCCGCACGTACGTGGGGCTGACCGACGAGCCCGCCGACGGGCCGATCCCCGACGTCCCGGTGCCCACGGAGGGCGAGATCGGGTTCCTGCTCGACGTGCTGGGCACCGTGCTGAACGCCCCGCCGCGCCGCGAGGACGTGATCGGCGCGTTCGCCGGGCTGCGCCCGCTGCTCGACGACGGCCACGGGCGCACCGCCGACATCTCCCGCCGCCACGCGGTCCTGACCGGCCGGGACGGGGTCGTCACCGTCGTCGGCGGCAAGCTCACCACCTACCGGCGGATGGCGCAGGACGCCGTGGACGCGGTGGTCGCCGGGCGGGGGCTCGCCGCCGGGCCCTGCCGCACGGACCGGCTGCCGCTCGTCGGCGCGGCCTCCCGCGCCCGCCTGGAGGCCCTGGAGGCGCCCGCGCGGCTCGTCCGGCGGTACGGGGCGGAGGCCCCGCAGGTGGCCGCGCTGGCCCGGGAGGACCCCGCGCTGGCCGAGCCGGTGGTGCCCGGACTGCCCGTCCTGGGGGTGGAGCTGGCCTGGGCGGTCCGGCACGAGGGGGCGCTGGACGCGGCCGACGTGCTGGACCGGCGGACCCGGATCGGCCTGGTGCCCGCCGACCGGGAACGGGCGATGCCGCTCGCCGCATCACTCACCGGAGTGAGTACCTCGACGCCTGGGGGTATGAACCGCGCCACCCCGGCTTGACCCTCACTGTGAAGCTTAGGTTAGGGTTACCTAATCTCAGCGACGGAAGTGATCGGCAGGGGGGACTGTGTCGGGAGCGAGCCACTGTGACCACTGCCCGGGAAGCCATGACGGCGACCGGTCCTGCGTGGCCACGGCGACCACCAAGGCACGCTCCTGGCTGCTGGTCGAGCATCCCGGGCCCTGGCCCGAGCGGATCGAGCAGCTCACCGATCCCGCGCCGGTGGCCGCCGCCGTCCGGCGGGCGACCAGGGCGGGGGTGCGGCCCCAGCTCATCCGGCGGCCCGGCCGCCGCCGTCGCGCCACCCCGCCGTTCCAGGTGTACCTGGGGTCCTCCCTGGGCGGGCCGGTCTGGCTGGAGGGCCGTGAGCTGACCGCTCCCGAGCAGCTCGCCGAGCTGGACGACGACGTCCTGGCGGCCGTCGCCGCCGGGCGGCGGCCCGGATTCGGCGAGCCGGTGGCGGGCGACGGGGCGGCGCACGGCACGCCGATCCTGCTGGTCTGCGCGCACGGACGGCGCAACGTCTGCTGCGCCCGGCTGGGGGCTCCGCTCGCCCGGGAGCTGGCGGCACGTTTCGACGGCCTCGTCTGGGAAACCACGCACGTCGGCGGCGACCGCTACGCAGCGAACCTGATATGTCTTCCCCACGGGCTCTACTACGGCAGTCTCGGCACGGCCGAGGCGGTGTCGGCCGTGGAGTCCTACCTGCGGGGCGAGGTCGCCCTGGAGCGGCTGCGCGGCCGGGCCGGGCTGCCCGAGCCCGCGCAGGCGGCCGAGCACTTCGTCCGCTCGGTGACCGGCGCGCTGGGCGTGGACTCGGTTTCGGTGGAATCCCTCACCGGGACATCGCCGTACGAAGCGGTCATCGATGTCGCCGGGGTCCGTTACCGGGCCCTCGTCGAGGAGGCCGAACCGCTACACGAGTGCGGCCCGGGGTGTCAGGAGAACGTGCGATCCTATGTTGTTAGCGGGATCACCCTTCTCAACCCGGCAGCCCTCGTGTAACCTCCTGGAGGCCCCATTTCGCGGGGCTTCGACGCCGCACGGCTCCAGGCTCCCCCGTCAAACGGGATCCGGGGAACAGAGCGGCGCGTCCAGACGTTGGACCTTTCGGCGCTTCCCAAAAGCACGTAGAGCGTCCATGTCCGAAATGTGCTCAGCAACCAACAAGGTGGGTGTTCCATGGCTCAGGTACGTCGGCAGGCAAACCTCCCTCGTCCCAGCTGGGGCTGGCAGGACGCCGCGGCGTGCCGGGGGGAGGACCTCGTGCTCTTCTTCGGGCCCGACGGCGAGCGTCAGCCCGAGCGCGAGATTCGCGAGCGTAAGGCAAAGCAGATCTGCATGGGCTGCCCGGTGCGCACGGAGTGCCTCGACTACGCCGTCTCCCGGCCCGAGAAGTACGGCACGTGGGGTGGCCTGAACGAGGACGAGCGCGCCTCGGAGCGCCGTCGCCGCATGCGCCGCGCCAACGCCGCCTGAGCGGCGTTCCGCGCGTCCGGCGGCCGGCCGGCCGGGAGCCATTCCCGCGCCCGCAACCGCACCTCCGGTGCGTCACCCCGAAACGTCACGGCCCCGCTTGCCGGGGCCGTTCGTATTTCCCGCGCGGCGCCGTCCGCCCGGTGCTTTTCGCCGGGCGGCGCGGCACCGAAAAGATCACCGCGGCAAATGCGCGCGGAACCATTCCGCGCTGAGCCGCCCGACCTCCGCCAGAGCCCCCGGTTCCTCGAAGAGGTGACCGGCGCCCGCCACCACGGCCAGCTCGTGGCCCGCGTCGGCGTTCATCGCCTCCAGCGCCCGTTCGTTGAGGCCCAGCACCTCCACGTCGTGGCCCCCCACGATGAGCAGGCTGGGCGCGCGGACCTCCGGCAGCGCCGGGCCGGCCAGGTCGGGCCGCCCGCCCCGGGAGACCACCGCGTCCACGTCGCCGGGCTGCCGGGCGGCGGCCACCAGCGCGGCGGCGGCCCCGGTGCTGGACCCGAACAGCCACACGGCGCGCGGCGCGGCGGTGGCCCGCAGCCAGGCCACCACCTGCCCCAGCCGGGCCGCCAGCAGCTGGATGTCGAACCGCAGCCGGGCCGTCCGGGCGTCCATCTCGTCCTCCTCGGGGGTGAGGAGGTCGAACAGCAGGGTCCCGAAGCCCTGTTCGTTGAGGTATCCGGCGACGCTCTTGTTGCGCGGGCTGTGCCGGCTGCTGCCGCTGCCGTGCGCGAACACCACCACTCCCCCGCCGCCGGGGGCCTCGGCGAGGTCACCGGCGAGCCGGACGTCCCCGGCCGGCACGTCCACGGCGGTCATGCCCCGGTCCTCCCCTCCAGCGCGGCGGTCACGTCGGCGTCGGTGAGCTGGTCGAAGTGCCGGTACCACTGCCCCACCGCGTGGAACGCGGCCGGCGTCGCGCACACCACCACGTCGTCGGCCTCCGCCTGCAGCGTCACGACGGTCTCGGCGGCGCCCACCGGCACGGCCAGCAGCAGCCGCGCCGGGCCGTGCGCCCGCACCGCCCGCAG
>DATADI010000358.1:0-10296 GCA_036258615.1 Thermomonospora sp.
CAGCACGGCGTGCCCCTCCGGTGCTGCTCGGCGAGCACACCCGCGAACGGGTTCGCGCCCTCACCGGCGAAGACGTACGCGCCGTTCTCGATCCGCTCGATGAGGCCGCGGGTCCACTCCGCGCCGACGTCGGCCGAGTGCAGCCACATGTGCATGATCTCGCCGATGTGCCCCAGCTGCGCCGGGCCTTCCTCGGGCTTGTAGTACTCGACGACGGACGCCCGCCACTCGTCCAGCCTCTCGATGCGCCGCCGCAGCAAGGCGACGGCCTCCTCCCTCGGCAGGTCCACGATGAACCCGAGGCCCACCGACAGCAGGATCGGCTTGTCATGCGTGGTGAGCGACTCCCGCAGCAGCGCGAAGTACTCCTTGGTGCCCGCCTCGGTGACCTCGTACTCGGTGCGGGGCGGGCCGCCCGCCGGGCTGGGCGTCGTCTCGTCGGCGACGAGCAGCCCCTCCTTGGCCATCTGCTTCAGCGCGTGGTAGATGGAGCCGGGCTTGATCTGCCCCCACTCGTGCGCCCCCCAGAACTCCAGGTCGGCGCGCACCTGGTACCCGTGGGCCCGCCCGTGCTGCCGCACGGCCCCCAGCACCAGCAACCGGATCGCCGACATCCCGCACTCCCTCTGTTCCCTGGCCTGTGACCAACATACGGCCGTCCGGGAGAGCCGCGTGAGTGGCGCCGAACGGTGGGGGCACCCGAGGACGGGCGGTGTCTACACTCGTCCGCATCCGTCGGCACCGGACGTCAGGAGTCACGTATGGCGATCGATCCCAGGGGCGCTGACCTCAAGCGGCTGTTGGCCGAGGATCCCGGTGGTCCCGTCGTCATGCTCAACCTGCTGCGGTTCGCTCCCGGCGGGCGGCCGTCGTACGAGGAGTACGCCCGGCATCTGACGGAACGGTTCCTCGACCGCTACGGGGCCGAGGTGCTGTACGCCGGTGAGGGGTCCACCGCGCTGGTCGCCGAGGACGGACAGGCGTGGGACGCCGTCCTCCTGGTGCGCTACCCCAGCCGCCAGGCGTTCAGCCGCATGGTCGCCGATCCCGAGTACCAGGAGGTCACGGCGCTGCGCACGGAGGCGCTCACCGAGGCCGTTCTCCAGGCCACCGTCCCTTGGCCGACCGCGTCCACGCCTGAGGGCTGAGGGGGCGCGCCGTCAGGGGGCGCGCCGTCAGGGGGCGTGGCGGCGGGTCCAGGTGCAGGCCACGGCGGTTCCGGCGGCGGCGAGGAGGGCCGCGGTGGTGAGGAGGCCGGGGAAGCCGATCGCCGAGGCGAGGCCGAGGGCGGCCGAGCCGGTCAGGGTGACGCAGATGCCCTCGATCGACATGGGGACGGTGTAGTCGGTGGCCGCCGACGAGCGGCGGGCGAGGTTCATGCACACCGTGGAGATCCAGGTGAGTTTGGCTCCGTAGACGATGGCCCCGGCGACCAAGGCGGCCGTGGTGGGCGCGGTGGCGGCGGTGCCGGTGGCCGCGGGGAGCAGGGCGGCCACCGCGACGACTCCCAGGAGGCCGATGACCAGTGCCGAGCGGGAGCGGCCGTACCGGGCGATGGCGGCGCCGGTGACGAGCGCGGCGGCGATCTGCACGGCGGTCGCCAGGGAGCGGGCGGACGCGACGCGGTCCATCGGCCAGCCCGCCGACAGCAGAAGGGCCGCCTGCGGCGCGGTGGCCAGCCAGTCGCCGATCCCGTACAGCGGGATCACCAGGAGGGTCCACACCGTCATGTGCGGGCGGCGGAAGAAGCCCGCCAGTTCGCGCCACGGGGCCTGGGGAGGTTCGGTGCGGGGGGCCTCGGGTTCGGTGAGGCGGGCGAGCACGGCCAGCGGCAGGACGAACACGGCGGCGAGGGCCAGCAGGGTCGCCGTCCAGCCGACGTGCGCGTACAGCAGCAGCGCACCACTGGAGCCGATGAGGATGGACGCGCTGGCCGAGGCGATCTGGACGCCGTTGGCCATGCCGTGCTGGGTGGCGGGCAGCAGCCGTACCGTCAGGCCGCCGAGGGCGGTGTCGTGGAACGCCGACAGCACCAGCACGACCGTCATGAGCACCATCAGCGCGGGCAGGTGCCTGACCGGGTCCAGCGCCGCGACCGCGACGAGCACGCCGACCAGCCCGACCTGGGTGCTCACCAGCCAGGCACGGTACGTCCCGAACCGGTCCAGCACCGGGGCCAGCAGGAAACGGCCGAAGTAGACGCCGCCGAGGAGGTTCACCACGGCGACCGTGCCCATCGGGACGTCCCGTTCGAGCAGGATCGTGCCCACGGTCAGGACGAAGAACGAGTACCCGATGTTCGACACCAGGTACAGCGCGCCGATGACGAGCAGGCGGCCCGCCGCCGCGCGTGGCCGGGCGGCGGGCCGGGAGAGCCTCGCGGTCACGTGGCCGGGGTGATGCGCCAGCTACGGGCCCTGTCGTACGTGGCGTAGAGGCGGGCGTACGGGCCGTCGGCCTGCCGGAGGGCGTCCGGTGGGCCGGTCTGGACGACGCGGCCGGAGTCCAGCACGACGACCTGGTCGGCGGCGGCCAGGGTGGCGGGCTGGTGGGCGATGACGAGCACGGTGCGTTCGGGGTCCCGGGCGAGCGCGGCGATGGCGTGGGCGATGGCCCGCTCGTTCTCCGGGTCCAGCGCGGAGGCGGCCTCGTCGATGAGCACGATGCGGGCCCGCTTGAGGAAGGCGCGGGCGATGGACACGCGCTGCCGTTCGCCGCCCGACAGTTGCGCGCCGCCCTCGCCGACGCGGGTGCGCCAGCCGTCGGGGAGCCGGGCGACGACCTCGTCCAGCCGGGCCTCCCGTGCGGCGGCGGCCAGTTCGGCGTCCGTGGCGTCCGGGCGGGCGATCCGCACGTTCTCCTCGATCGTGGTGTCGAACAGGTAGACGTCCTGGAACACGATCGCGATGTCGTCCAGCAGCACGGCGGGGTCGTGGTCGCGGACGTCCACGCCGCCGACGCGGACGCTTCCGGAGTCGGCGTCGAAGAAGCGGGCGACCAGCCGCGTGACGGTCGTCTTACCAGAGCCGGACGGCCCCACCAGCGCGGTCGTGCTCCCCGGCGGGCACCGGAAGGACACCTCCGCCAGGGCGGGACGGTCGCCGTCCCGGTAGGAGAACGTCACGTTGGAGAACTCGACCGTGCCGTCCGCGACCTCACGGACCGGGTGCGCGGCGACCGGCAGCGCGGGGACGCGCAGGATGTCCTCGACGCGTCCGATGGCGTTGGTCATCGCCCGCAGCGCCCCGATCAGCTCGACCAGCGCGCCCAGCGGCTCGAGGAACCGCACGGCCAGCACCAGCAGCGCCACGGCGTCCGGGACGGTGAGCGACCCGGTCAGCAGCAGCCGCGCGACCAGCAGCAGGACGGCGACGAACCCGGCCATCACCAGACCGGTGTAGGTCAGGTCGGGGACCATCGCGCGGCGCAGTCCCCGCTGGTAGCTGGCGCGGTGCTCGTCGAACGCGGCGCGCATGGCGGGCGTCCCGCTGGTGGCGTGACCGGCGGCGCGCAGCACGGGCTGCGCCTGCCCGAACTCGATCGCGCGCCCGGCGATCTCGGCGGCGGCCTGCTCCAGTTCGCGGTCGGCGTCCCCGGCGATCCGCCCGGAGCGGCGCAGCGCCAGGAACGCGACCGGCCCGATCGCCAGCAGCAGCGTCGCCACCCGCCAGTCCACCGCGTACGCGACCACCACGATGGTGGCGGGCACCAGCGCGGCGGTGATCGCGGGCGAGCCCATCGTGACCGCCAGATGCCCGATGTTGCCGGTGTCGGTGGTGACGGCGCGGGCCAGCCGGGCCTTGCGGTCGGCGGTGAACCAGCCCAGCGGCAGCGTGGTCACGTGCCGCATCAGGCGGTGCCGGAGCTGCTCCCCCAGCCGCATGCTCGCGGCGAACCCGACGGGCGTGGCGACGACCGTCAGCGCGGCGTGGACGAGCAGGCCCACCGCACCGGCGGCCAGCCAGGGGGCCGCGGCGGCGAAGTCGGGCTCGGGGCGCAGCAGGGCCCGCAGGATCGGCACCAGGGCCCCGAGCAGCAGACCTTGCAGGACCGCGAGGACGGCGTTCAGCAGCCACAGGCGGACGAGCAGGCCGGGGTCGGGCGACAGCCGGTACAGGCGGCGGATCATGTGGGGTCTCCGTTGTGCTGGGCTCGCCACATGCGGGCGTACGGCCCGCCCCGGGCGAGGAGGTCGGCGTGGGTGCCGGACTCGGCGAGCCGGCCACCGTCCAGAACGAGAATCTGGTCGGCCCCGGCGATGGTGTGCAGGCGGTGCGCGATCACGACGAGCGTCTTGCCGACCGCCAGTTCCGCCAGCGCGTCCTGCACCGCGGTCTCGCCGTCGGGGTCCAGGGAGGCGGTGGCCTCGTCGAGCACCACGACGGGCGCGCCGGACAGGATCGCGCGGGCGATGGTGAGGCGCTGCCGTTCCCCGCCCGACAGTTCGCCGCCGCTCCCCCGCAGGACGGTGTCGTAACCGTGCGGAAGCCGTTCGATCACGTCGTGGACCTGGGCGGCCTTGGCGGCGTGGCGTACCTCCTCGTCGGTGGCGCCGGGACGGCCGATGCGGATGTTCTCGGCGACGGTGTCGTGCAGCAGCACCGTGTCCTGGAAGACCAGCGACATCGACGCCAGCAGCGTGCGCGAGGACATCTCCCGTACGTCCACGCCGCCCACGCGGATCGCGCCGCCGGTGACGTCGTGGAACCTCGGGAGCAGGCTCGCCAGCGTGCTCTTGCCCGCGCCGGAGGGGCCGACGACGGCCGTGACGGTGCCCGGTTCGCACACCGCGCTGACGTCCTGCAGCGCGTTGGTGACCCCGTCGTAGGAGAACGTCACCCGGTCGAACTCGATGCGGTGCCCCTGCGGCTCACGGGGACGAGCGGGCTCGGGCAGCGCCTCCCGCCTCAGCAGGGTCTCGATGTGCCCGGCCGCCACACGTCCCTTGCGCAGCCCCTGCGAGCCGTGGACGACCGGGACGATCGCGGTCGGCAGCCCGATGCCCACCACGAGGAACGGCAGCAGGTCGGCCATCGCGAGCCGGTCGCCGTGCACCAGCCACAGCCCGGCCGCCATCACCACGCCCAGCACCGTCATCTCCGAGGCCAGCACCCGGTCGGCCGCCGAGCTGTACCGGGTCTCGGTGACCCACGCCCGCATCGCCGCCGTGTTCTCGCGCACCGCCTCGCCGAACCGCTCCAAGAGCCGCCCGCCCGTGCCGAACGCCTTGACGACCGTGATGCCGTCGGCGTACTCGACGCTGGCGGCGCCGATGCGCTGCTCGGCGGCGACCAGGCGGGCGATGTGCAGCGGCATCGACCGCATCGCCACCTGGTACAGGATCACCATCGCCGCCAGCACCGCCGCCGTGAGCAGGGCGAGCCGCCAGTCCACCAGCAGCAGGTAGCCCAGGCCGACCGCCATCGCGGTGATGGCGCCGATCGTCTCGCCCAGGGCGTGCGCGATGAGGTAGTGCAGGTCCTCCAGGTCGTCGGTCATCGCCTTCTTGACCGCGCCCGAGCCGGTCGCCCGGAACCAGCCGAGCGGCACCACGCCCAGGTGCCGGACGATGCGCAGCCGGATGTCGTGCAGGATCCGCGCGTCGGCGTAGTGCCCGATGCGGGACGACAGGAAGACCAGCACCAGGCGCAGCCCCGCGCCCGCCGCCCCGGCGGCGACCCAGCCCCACACGGTGCCGGAGGCGACGCCGTCCGGCGCGGCGAGCGCGGCGCGGCCGAGTTCGGCGACCGCGATGAAGGGGACCACCCCCGCCGCCGCCCCCAGCACCGAGAGCACCGCGCACGCCACCAGGTGGGCGCGGACGGGGCGCAGCAGCCGCGCCGCCGCCCCGACGCCGATGAGCCGGGGGGTCGCCTCCGGCGGGCGCGGTGGATCCGGCAGGTCGGTCCGGACCGTTTCCGTGGCCGTCATGGATGTCCTTCGTGGTCATGGTCGGATCGGACGCGGGCCCGCGCCGTGGTTAGGTATGCCTAAGCTTGCTTCGTGAAGCCGACGTGAGGTCAACTGGACGCATGGACGATCCCGGCGTCACGATCGGCGAGGCCGCCGCGCTGTACGACCTGACCCCCGCGACCCTGCGCTGGTGGGAACGGCAGGGCGTCATCAACCCGCCGCCCCGCAAGGGCGCCCGGCGGCTGTACGGGGACGACGACCTGCGCCGCATCGGCCTGGCCTACCTGTGCTGCGTGACGGGCCGGATGCCCCTCGACCGCGCCGCCGTCGTCACCGCCGGTCGCAGCGACCTGGACACCTGGCGGCACACCGTCACCGACCAGATCGCCCGCCTCGACCGGCAGATCGGCGAACTCCAGGCCTCCCGCGACTACCTGCGCCACCTGCTGTCGTGCGAGGACGACGACATGGTCGAGTGCCCCTACCTCGACAAGGAACTGCTGGAGCACACCCCCCTGGGCCGCACCACGAGTTTCGTCACCGATTCCCCGGCGAGTGACGAAAACACCTCCCAGTGCCCCGTCTGCGACCGCCCGTTCCGCCAGCCCTCCCGGGGACGCCCCCGCACCTACTGCTCCCAGCCCTGCCGCCAACGCGCCTACCGCACCCGCCGCACACCACCGTCGAAGCGGCGTCCGTCCGAGGACTAGGCGGGCTCCGGCACCAGATGGGCAGGGACGGCGGAGCGGAGGGCGGCGGTGATCGCCGACACCGCCGGGTGGTGGGCCGCGCCACTGCGGTAGGCGATCCTGGTCCGGCGGTGCAGGGGCGTCCGGGTCAGCACGACGCCGGGGGGCGGGTCGGTCAGCGCCAGCTCCGGCACCAGCGCCACCCCCTGCCCGGCCGCGACCAGGGCGAGCACCGTCGGGAAGTCGTCGATCTCGTGCCTGGTTCGAGGGGTGAAACCGGCGGCCTCACAGGCGCGTACGGTCATCTGGCGGCAGAGCGTGCCGCGCGTCGCGGTGATCCAGGGAACGTCACGGCAGGCGGCGATCACCGAGGTGTCGGGTACACGCTCTGCTGAGGCGAGGTACATCGCCTCGGTGCACAGGGCCGTCGTGGACAACCCCTGCGAGACGGGCGAGGCGGCGAAGTCGTACTCGTGGACCAGCGCCACGTCCAGCTCCCCCGCCCGCAGCGCGTCGGCCACGTCCGCCGGGTCGATCTCCACCACCATCGGCTCCAGGCCCGGATGCTCCCGGGCGAGGGTGCGCAAGGCCGCCGGGACCATCGTCCGGCCCGCTGTCGCGAAGCTGCCGACGCGCAGCGCCCCGGCCAGGCCCTCGCGTGACCGGGCCAGCTCGGCGGCGGCCTGCTCCAGGCGGTCGAGAACGGCCTCGGCGTGGCGGACCAGGGACAGCCCGGCCGGGGTGAGCACCACACGCCGGCCGCTGCGCTCCAGCAGCGGCACCCCGGCCTCCCGTTCCAGCGCGCTGAGCTGCTGCGAGACGGCCGAGGGGGTGAAGGCCAGGGCCTCGGCGACCGCGGCGATCGTCCCGCGATACGCCAGCTCCCGCAGCAGCCGCAGACGGCGAACGTCAAGCATCAGCTGAGCTTACGCCGAACCGCACAAATGTGAACTGGACCTACATGATGCCTCCGGGCCAGGGTGGCGGGCATGGCTCTCCACGGAATCCTGGTCCCTCTGGTCACGCCATTCTCCGACGACGGCGGCATCGCGGCCGACGCGCTCCAGTCCCTGGCCCGCGACGTGCTGGACCACGGCGCGGCGGGGATCGTCGCCCTCGGCACGACGGCCGAGGCGGCCACACTGGACCCGGCGGAACGCCGCCTGGTGGTCGAACTGTGCGCCGAGGTCTGCCGGGAGCGCGGCGCGGCCCTCGTCGTCGGGGCCGGGTCCAGCGACACCCGGGCGTCCGTGGCCGCGCTCGCCGACCTCCGGACGTGGCCGCAGATCACCGCCGCCCTGGTGCCCGTCCCCTCCTTCGGCAGGCCGGGCGAGGCGGGCGTGGTCGCGCACTTCACGCGGCTCGCCGCCGACAGCCCCGTACCGCTGCTCGTCTACCACGTCCCCTACCGCACCGCCCAGCCGCTCGGCACCGCCGCGCTGCGGGACCTCGCGGCGCTGCCCAACGTGGCCGGGATCAAGGTCGCCACCGGAGCCCTGGACGCCGTGGCCGTGGACCTGCTGGCCGACTGTCCGCCCGGCTTCGCCGTCCTGGCCGGTGACGACCTCTTCCTCTCCCCCATGCTGGCGCTGGGCGCGGCGGGCGGCATCCTCGCCTCGGCGCACCTGGCCACCCGGCGCTTCGCCGACCTGGCCGACGCGTGGGCTCGCGGCGACGTCGCCGAGGCCCGGCGACTGGGGCACCGGCTCGCGCGGATCTCGGCGGCCGTCTTCACCGAGCCGAATCCGGTCGTCCTGAAGGGGGCCCTGCACGCGCTCGGCCGCATTCCCACGCCCGACGTACGCCTCCCCCTCCTGCCCGCCGGACCCGACTCGGTGAACGCCCTCCTCCAGAGCCTCGCCGGTCTCGACCAGCGCTGAGCAGGGTCAGGCGGCGCGTACTGGCTGGCGGAGGATGGTGCGCAGGTCGGCCGGTGGGGTTTCGCGCAGGTCGGACAGGTAGATCTCGTGGTGCGGCCCGTTGGGCACCAGTCCCTCGCGCCGCATCAGTTCGTCCATGAGGGCCAGGGACTTGGGCTCATCCTCGAACGGGCCGCGGTGCATCATCTGGACGCACCGGCCTTCGGCGAAGGTGACGAGCTGGACACGCCGGGCCTGCGGGCAGGCCCCGACGGCGGCCTCCCCCGCCTGGGCCGCCAGGAAGGGGTCGAGCCCGTCCGGCAGCCGCAGGAACAGGTGCCAGTGCCACCGCTCGCGCGGCACCTCCAGCGGGGGCCCGTCGTCCTCGACCCACCAGCGGCCCTCCATCGGGGGCATGGGGAAGCCGTGTCCAGCCGCGGCGGCCAGGCCCAGGAGCGGCCCCGCCACCGCGTACAGCGCCCCCACGGCCTCGCCGTACTCCGGCCCGCCGGGCGCGCCCCGGCCGGTCACCGCCAACCCCGTCACCGGGCCGAACTCCGTCACCTGCGGGGTGTCGTCCGCCTCGTACCAGGTCATCCCACGTCCTCCAGTCTGATCATGAGTTGCGTCACCAGCCGTTCCGGCGGGGTGAGGCCGGGTGCCGTGAGGTAGACCTCCCTGAGCCGTCCGGTGGGGACATGGCCGTGCTCGCCGCACCACGCCAGCAGCCCGTGCCCGGTCAGGTGGATCGAGTCGTACGGGCCCACGTGCACGGCCATCGCGAACACGCCGCCCGCCAGCACGTCGGTGGCCTCCGCGTCGTCCAGCTCGGCGGCGACCGCGACCGGGAACTCCTCGGTCAGGTCCAGCGGGAACAGCCCGAACATCGGACCGGCCAGCGTGCCCATGCCCAGCAACCGCGCCACGCACCGCGAGGTGGCCTCGCCGATGGTCACCGGGGTCGCCGCCTCCCGTACCAGCGTCACGCGCCGGGCGGGCTCGCGGACCACGGTGACCTCGACACGGGGCAGCCCCTCGGCCAGCACCCGGTCCAGCGACGCCAGGGCGCGCTCACGGCGGGCCAGGTCCGCCTCCAGCCGATCCCGCACCTCGCCGAGCGCCGCCGCCGGTTCGTCTCCCGCCAGCACCCGCCCGATCGCCGCCAGCGGTACGTCCAGGGACCGCAGCAGCCCGACCGCCATCGCGTCCCGGGCCTGGGACGGCCGGTAGTACCGGTAGCCGGAGTGCGGATCGACCCACGCCGGGCTCACGAGACCGAGCTCGTCATAGTGCCGCAACTGCTTGACGCTCAGCCTGCACAACCTGGCGAAACGCCCGATCGGAAGGAGATCTTCGCTCACGCCCCCAGTCTGGGGTCTCCCCCCGTGGGAGAGTCACGCACCGGCTTTGTGCACCCTCCCGTGTGGGGCTGATGGCAGACTCCGTCCCGGGCGGGTCGATCGTCGGGAGGACGTATGGGCGAGGACGATCCGCACATCCATGTGGAGTCGAAGGTGGTGGGCGGCGACGCCGCCGTCCGCAACATGCTGGCGTCCACGTTCGGCCTGGCAGGCGACCTGCCGAGCCGTGTCACCACCGGATGCGGACAGCGGGTGCCCTACGCGATGACCTCGCCGCGTCCGGAGAGCGTCACCTGCCTCCCCTGCCGCGAGCACGCCCGACGCGAGCTGCTCCGCCTCGCCGAACAGGTCGAACGCCTGGGCCTCATGCCCGGATCCCCCCTCACCCCCACCCAGGCCAAGCAGGCCGCCGACGGCCACCGCGCCCTCGCCCGAAGGTTCTCCGACCCCAACGACTGATCCGGCCCGAGTTCC
>DATADI010000359.1:0-1671 GCA_036258615.1 Thermomonospora sp.
CGCGGAGCGTCCGGGTCTCCGAGGCGCCCAGCTACGGGCAGTCGGTCATGACGTACGACCCGGGATCCAGCGGCGCGCTCGCCTACAGTGAGGCTGCGTCGGAGATGGCCCATCGCGGCGCGGAGGGAATCAGATGAACCACGAGACGGCGGTGACGAGGTGACGCAGCAGCGGCGCGGTCTGGGCAAGGGGCTCGGTGCCCTCATCCCCACCGGACCGCCCCCCGGCACGCCCGGCGGCGCGTCCGGTGGACGGGACGGCGCGGCGCTCGACATGGAACCGGTGGCGGGCGCCCACTTCGCCGAGCTGCCCCTGGCGGCCATCACGCCGAACCCGCGCCAGCCCCGCCAGCACTTCGACGAGGAGGCGCTGGAGGAGCTGGCCGAGTCCATCCGGATCGTCGGCCTGCTGCAGCCCGTCGTCGTCCGGCGCACCGGCCCCGAGAAGTACGAGCTGATCATGGGGGAGCGCCGCTGGCGCGCCTCCCAGCGGGCCGGGCTGGACGCGATCCCCGCGATCGTCCGCGACACCGGGGACGACGACCTGCTCCGTGACGCCCTCATGGAGAACCTGCACCGCCAGCAGCTCAACCCGCTGGAGGAGGCCGCCGCCTACCAGCAGCTCCTGGAGGACTTCGGCGCCACCCACGAGCAGCTCGCCACCCGCATCGGCCGCTCCCGCCCGCACATCACCAACACCCTGCGGCTGCTGAACCTGCCGCCCGCCGTCCAGCGCCGCGTCGCCGCCGGCGTCCTCACCGCCGGCCACGCCCGCGCACTGCTGTCCCTCGACAGCGTGGACGCCCAGGAGCACCTCGCCCAGCGCATCGTCGCCGAGGGCCTGTCCGTCCGCGCCGTCGAGGAGATCATCGCCCTCCGCGACGTGGACGACACCCCCAAGGCCCCCCGCCAGGGCCGCAAGAAGCCGGTCGCCCCGGCGCTCCGCGAACTCGCCGACCGCCTCTCCGACCGCTACGAGACCAAGGTCCGCGTCGACCTGGGCCGCAACAAGGGGAAGATCATCGTCGAGTTCGCCACCCTGGAGGACCTCGACCGCATCATCCGCACGATGGCCCCCGACGATCCCCGCATCCAGAACCCCGACCACTGACCCACCCGACGCCCCGGCCACCCCGGGGCGTCCCCGTTTCACCCCCAGACCGCCCGCCGCGCCGCCTCTCGACGCGCGGACGCCGAGTCTTCCCCTCGGCTGCCCAGCCACGCCGCCGACCGCCTGACGCGAACCCGCCCGGCTCCCGGGCCCGCCGCCCTCAACCCGGCCTGGCTCCGAACACCGGCTCTGGGCACCCTGCCCGTGGGACATACGCGGTGCCGACCGCCCTCGGTGTCGTCCCGCCGGTCCGCCGCGTCCGGCGCAGGCTCCGAGCACCGGCTCGGGGCCTGCCCGATCGGCGCACGGTGTCGGTCGTCCTGCGTGGACCCGCCTGCTCCGGTCCGATGCGCTCGAACGTGGGAAGCTCCGGGCAACGGTTGTGGGCCCTGTCCTGGTTCGCTGCGATTGACGCGAGGCTGCGCAGCGGTTCGGGTGCCCTGCCCGTTCGAGCCACGGTGCCGACTGCCTTTCGGCCTCCCCGCGAAGTGGCACCGGGCGAAGCGCGCAGGCTGGACGTGGGCCGGGCGGATTGAGTGGTGGCCTCCGGCGGGGGATCCG
>DATADI010000360.1:0-24895 GCA_036258615.1 Thermomonospora sp.
GGCAGCCCGAGGCGGCGCGGTGAGCGGCCCCGGGGCCGGGGGCCGCCTGGCCCGCTGCGTGATCGCCGGAGGGCGCGGCGAGGTCGGCTCGCTGTTCGCCCGGCTGCTGGCCGGGGCGGGCCGCACGGTGGTGGCGGTGGACGTCACCGACCCGCCCGCCACCCGGGACGCCGTCCACCACCTGCGCGGCGACATCACCGACCCCCATCCGGCGCTCCGGGCCCAGCTGGCCGCCGCGGACCTGGTCATGCTCGCCGTCCCCGAGGACACCGCGCTGGCGGCGGCCGGTACGCTGCCCCGGCTGCTGCGCCCCGGGACGCTGCTCGCGGAGACCCTGTCGGTGAAGGGCCGGGTCGCCGAGGCGCTCCGCCCCGCCGCGGGAAGGCTGGAGATCGTCGGTCTCAACCCGATGTTCGCGCCCCGGCTGGGCGTGACCGGGCGTCCCGTCGTCGCGGTGCCGCTGTGCGAGGGCCCCCGGACGCGGGAGCTGCTGCGGCTGGTCGAGGACGGCGGCGGCCGGGTCGTCGTGGTGGGCCCCGGCGACCACGACCGGCTCACCGGCGCGGCCCAGGCGCTCACCCACGCGGCCGTGCTCGGGTTCGGCCTCGGCCTGGCCGGGCTGGACGTGGACGTCAAGGAGCTGGGCAGGATCGCGCCGCCCCCGCACGCGACGATGCTGGCGCTGCTGGCCCGGATCGTCTCCGGCACCCCCGAGGTGTACTGGGACGTACAGGCCACGCCGCAGGCCGCCGGAGCCCGCGCCGCGCTCGCCGACGGCCTGCGGCGCATCGCCGCGCTCGTCGAGGACGGCGACCGGGGCGGCTTCGACGCCGCGCTCGGGGAACTGGGCGACCTGCTCGGCCCGGACCTGCCGCGCTACCGGGACCTGTGCGCGCGGCTGTTCGCGTCCACCGGCCCCGCCTCCCGCCGCACCAGCTGGGTCGACTCCCGGGTCAGCCGCACCTCCGACGCCCTGGACAGAGCCTTCGACACCGGGCTGACCGGGCACGTCATCACCGGCCGGTCGGGCAAGACGGTCCGGCTGGCCGACGGGGGGCAGGCCGTGGAGTTCGTGTCGTGCTCCTACCTCGGCCTGGAGGAGCACCCCGACCTGGTGGCGGCGGCGCACGAGGCGCTGGAACGGTTCGGCGTGCACTTCTCCTCCTCCCGCAACCGGATGCGCCCCCACTACCTCGGCGAACTGGAGGACCTGCTGTCCGAGGTCTACCGGGGCAGCAGGGTCGTGGTGTTAACCTCGGTCGGCAACGTGCACCTGGGGCTGCTGCCGCTGCTGGGCTCGGGCGCGCTGCCCGGCTACCCGGTCGCCGAGTGCGGGGCGCACTTCCTGGTCGAGCGGACCGCCCACGCGTCCATGCAGGTGATCCGGGGGATCCTGGAGCAGGTCGGCCCGGTCAGCCGGTTCGACCTGGCCGACCCCGAGAGCCTGCCGCGCGCCCTGCGGGAGGCCGCCGCCGCACGGCGCACCCCGGTCGTGCTGGTCGACGGCGTCGGGTCCATGGGCGGCCTCATCGACGTGGCGGGCCTGCGTGAGGCGATCGAGCCGTACGGTGGGCATCTCTACGTGGACGACGCCCACGGTGTCTCCATCGCCGGGCCGCTGGGGGCCGGATACGCGTTCGAGGCGTTCGGCGACCGGCTGCCGCCGAACGTGGTGATCGCCGGGTCCCTGTCCAAGGCGTTCGGCGGGGCGGGCGGCTTCGCGGTGGTGCCGGGGGAGGGCGACGTGCGGGTGCTCCGGAAGTTCGCCAACCCCCTGGTGTTCGGGCACTCCATCCTGCTGCCGATGCTGGCCGCCGACGTCGCCGCCGCCCGCCTGCACGTGAACGGCCAGGTCGCCGTGCTCCAGGAACGGCTGTGGCGCACCACGGCCCGGTTCGACGAGCTGACCGGCGGCACGCTGGTCAACGCGGGTCTGCGGTCACCGGTGCGCGGCGCGCTCTACGACACCGAGGAGGAGGCGTTCGCGGCGGCGGCCCGGCTGCGGGAGGCGGGCGTTCTCATCCTCCCGGCGTTCTTCCCGACCGTCGCCCGGGGCACCGGGCTGGTCCGGTTCGCCCTGTCGTCCCTGCACGAACCCGCGCACCTGGAGACCGCCGCGCGGGCCCTGCAGGAGGCACGATGAACGCGCCCGGCGGTGAGGGCGTCGCCCGCCGCGACATGTTCCGGCTGGGCGCCGGGCTGGCCACGGGAGCCGGGGCCGCCTGGCTCGCGCCCGCCCCGGCCGCCGCCGACCCCGCGACGGTCCTCCGCCTTCGGGAGGGCTCCAACCTGTGCGCCGCCCCCGACCCCGCCGGACGCCGGGTCGCCATCGACGCCCTCAACGCGCTCTGGGTGCTGCCGATGGCCGGGGGACGGGCGCGCCGCCTCACCGACGACCTCCAGGACGCCACCCGGCCGCACTGGTCACCGGACGGGCGGCGGCTGGTGTTCCAGTCGTTCCGCGAGGGCGTGTACGACCTGTGGGTCATCGGCGCGGACAGCACCGGCCTGACCAGGCTCACCGACGGACCCGGCTACGACCAGGAGCCCCGGTGGTCCCCCGACGGGCGGCAGATCGCGTTCTCCTCCGACCGCGACGGCGCCAGCCACATCTGGCTCCTGGACCCCGCGTCCGGAGGGCTCCGCAGGATCACCGACGGCGACCACAAGCACGCCGCCCCCGTGTGGTCCGCCGACGGCCGCCGCGTCGTCCACGTCCGCGACGACACGGTGATCGAGGAGGTCACCGTGGCGACCGGCGCGCGGCGGACGCTGGTGACCGCGTCCGGCGGAGCGGTGCTGCACGCGCCCGCGCTCGGCCCGGGGGACGGACGCCTCGCCTATGTCCGGGTGACCGGTCCCCGCGCCGACCTCATGGTCGGTGAGGAGGCCGTGACGTCGGGCGAGGACGTCTTCCCCCTCACTCCCGCGTGGCTGTCGGCGGACGAACTGCTCTACACGGCCGACGGCGGTGTCCGGCGTCGCCGCCTGGGCGGTGAGGCCCGCGAGGTCCCGTTCTCCGTCGCCGTGACGGTGGCCGGGCGCGACCGGCTCCGCCCGCGTTCCCTGGACGTGCCGTCCCACGTTCAGGGCATCGCGGGGCCGGTGCTGTCACCGGACGCGCGCAGGGTGGCCTTCCGGGCGCTGAACGCGCTGTGGATCCTGACGATCGGGGAGCGGGCACGGCGCGTGGTCGCCGACGGCTACTTCAACTCCGACCCCGACTGGTCGCCGGACGGGCGGTCGCTGGTCTACGTCAGCGACCGGTCCGGCACGGCGAACCTGTGGCGGTACGACCTGGCCACCGGCGAGTCCCACCGGCTCACCGACCTGCCGGACGCGCAGCTCACCCCGCGCTGGTCCCCGGACGGCGGCCGGATCGCCTACCAGGACGAGAGCGGCGCGACCTGGGTGCTGACCCTCGCGGACGGGTCCGTCACCAAGGTCCTGCCCGCCCTGTACCAGCCGGGCCGCCCCACCTGGTCGCCGGACGGCACCGTGCTCGCCCTGGCGGCCGTCCGACCGGTGTCCCGGCGCGGCTCGACCGGCCTGAACGAGATCCTCACCGTGGACCTGCGCACCCACCGCATCCGGTACCAGCCGGCCGCCCCCGGCCGGTCCCTGTCCACCCGGGGCGACGACGGCCCGGTCTGGACGCGCGACGGGCACCTGGTGGTCGGGATGGAGAGCCTGGCGTGGCGGATCCCGGTGGACGGGACGGGCACCATCACCGGACCGCCGCGGCGGCTCACCGACGAGGTCACCGACTCCCTGTCGGTCAGCGCCGACGGGCGCACGCTCCTCTACCTCCGCAACGGCGACCTGCGCACCACCTCCATGGAAAGTGGTCCGCCGCGCACCATCCGTACCGGCCTGGTCGCCCCGCGCCGCCGCCGCGCGGAACGCACCGTGATCCGCGCCGGTGCCCTGTGGGACGGCCGCTCGACACGCCTGCGCCGGGACGTCGACATCGTGGTCGAGGACGAGCGGATCACGGCGCTGGTCCCGCGCGGTGACGCCCCGCCGGGCCGGGTCGTGGACGCCACCACCCTCACCGTCATGCCCGGCCTGATCGACACCCACGTCCACTGGCACCTGCGCGGCCGGCAGTGGGGCGACCGGCAGGGACGCCTGTGGCTCGCGTACGGGGTCACCACCGTCCGCTCGCCCGGCGACCCCGCGTACCAGATGGTCGAGACGCGGGAGGCGCTGGCCTGCGGCACCCGGATCGGCCCCCGGTTGTACGGCTGCGGTGAGGCGCTGGACGGCACCCGGATCTACTACAACTTCATGCGCCCGGTGACGTCCCGGGCCCAGCTCGACCGGGAGCTGGAGCGGGCGTTCGGGCTGCGGTACGACCTGGTGAAGTCGTACATGCGGCTGCCGGTGTCGCTGGAGCGGCGGGTGGTGGAGCGCGCCCACGCCCGCGGTGTCCCGGTGACCTCGCACTACCTGTATCCGGCGGCGCGCACGGGCCTGGACGGGATGGAGCACACCGGCGGAGGGAACCGGCTCGGCTACTCCCGGACGCTGAGCTACGCCGCCGGGCGCACGGCCTCCGACAGCGTCGCGTTGCTGGCCGCGAGCGGCATGTGGGTCTCCTCCACCACCATCTTCGCCGACGAGCTGTACACCGACGACCGCTCCCTCATCGAGGACGAACGCACCCGCGTCCTGTTTCCCGCCTGGGAGTACCGGAGGCTGCGGGAGAAGGCCGACGCCGCCTCGGGGCCCGAGGGCGACCTGCACCGTGCGTGGAACCAGGGCGACGTGGACATGCTGCTGCGGGTCCACCGGGCGGGCGGTCTCGTCATCGCGGGCAGCGACGCCCCGCTCGACGACCCCGGCATCGGCCTCCACCAGAACCTGCGCGCCATGGTGAAGTACGGGTTCACCCCGTACGAGGCGCTGACCACGGCCACCGGCAACGCCGCACGCGCGCTCGGGCTGGAGGACGTGCTCGGCGTGGTCGCCCCCGGATTCCGCGCGGACCTGGTGTGCGTGGCGGGCGACCCGCTGCGGGACATCGGCGCGGCGGCGTCCGTGCGGAGGGTGGTGGCGGGCGGAGTCGTGCACACGATCCCCGACCTTCTGGAGCCGTTCCGCCGTGCCTCGGTGGACTCCGCGCGGCGCAACCGGGTTCGTCCCGCAGCGCCGTCCGCCGCCCCACGCTCCGCCGAGCACTACTGGCACCGGCCCGAGTGGGAGTCCGACAGGTGCTGCGCACGACGGTGACGACCCTGGTCCCGGCCACCTACCGGGAGGTCCTGGGCGTCCCGGGGGCCGCCGGGTTCGTCACCGCCGGGTTCGTGGCGCGGCTGCCGATGGCGATGCGCGCCCTGGCCTGCCTGCTGCTGGTCGTGGCCGCCACCGGCTCCTACGCCCTGGCCGGGGCGGTGTCGGCGGTGCTCGCCCTGGCGTCGGCCGCCGGTGCGCCGCTGCTCGCCCGGCTCGCCGACCGGCACGGCCAGCGCCGCATGATCCTCGGAGCGCTGGCGGTCCACGCCGTCGGCGCGACCGCGACCGTCGTGCTCGTCGCCGGGGACGCCCCCTCCTGGACGTACTTCCCGGCGGTGGTGGTCTTCGGGGTGTCGGCGCCGCCGTTCGGCTCCCTGGTCCGGGCGCGCTGGGCGGCGCTGCTGGACGAGGGCGGCGGAGTGCGGGCGGCGTACGCGCTGGAGGCCGTGCTGGAGGAACTGGTCTACATCCTCGGCCCTCCGCTGGCGGTGCTGCTGGCCGTGCACGTCGCACCGGGCGTGGGGCTGCTCGGTGCGCTGGCGCCGGCGGTCGCCGGAGGGCTGGCGCTGGCCCGGCAGCGGGCCACCGAACCGCCGACCGGCGCACCGGTGCGAACGGAGCGCGCCGGGGTCCTGCGCGTGCCGGGCCTGCGGACGGTCACGGGCGTCTACGCCATGGTGGGCGTGCTGCTGGGGGCGATCGATCCGGCCATGGTCGCCTTCGCCGAGGACCACGGTGCGCCCGCGATGGCCGGGGCCTTCCTGGCGGTGCTGGCCGTCGCCGGCATGGTCGCCGGTGTCCGGTTCGGGACGGTGGCCTGGCGGGTCTCCCAGGCGCGGGTGCTGACCGGTGCGACGGCCGTGCTGTGCGTGCTGTCGGCGCCGCTGGCGTTCGCCGCGTCGCTGCCGGTCATGGCGGTGTGCGCGGCGCTGGCCGGGGCCGGTCTGTCCCCGGTGCTGATCACGGGCAGTTCGCTGGTCCCGGAGTTGCTGCCGCGGACGGTGCTCACCGAGGGCTTCGCCGTCATCGGCAGCGCCGCCACCGTGGGCATGGCGGCGGGCACGGCGCTCGGGGGCAGGCTCATCGACACGGGCGGCCCCGGCGCGGCCTTCGCGCTCGCGTTCGCCGCCGGTGCCGCCGCCTGCGCCGTGACCATCGCGGGCCGCCGTTCCCTCAAGGGCGTCATCCCGAGTTCTAGGATCGACTGATGCTGAAACCCGAACTGCCGATTCTGACGGATCGCCTGGTGTTGCGCGCTTTCACGCCCGACGATCTGGACGACGCGTTCGCGTACCAGTCCGACCCCGAGGTGACGCGTTTCCTGTATTGGGATCCCCGCACCCGGGAAGAAGTCGTCGAAGTGCTCGACCGCAAATCCCGTCAGGCGGTGCTGGACGACGGCAACGACTATTTCGTCCTCGCCGTCGTCTGGCGGGAGGCGGGCAGGCTGGTCGGCGAGGTGAGCCTCAACCACTACAACCCCGGGCACCGCCAGGGCGAGATCGGGTTCATCTTCAACCCCGCGTACCACGGCAAGGGCCTGGCCCGCGAGGCCGCCGAGGTCGTCCTCCGGCTGGGGTTCGACGACCTGGGCCTCCACCGGATCATCGGCCGCTGCGACGCCCGCAACACGGCGTCCGCGCGCCTCATGGAGCGTCTCGGCATGCGCCGGGAGGCCCACTTCCGCGAGAACGAGATCTTCAAGGGGGAGTGGGGCAGCGAGTTCGTCTACGCCCTTCTCGCCGGTCAGACGGTGCGCCAGGGGGCGAAGGCGCTGGCGTCCCTCGGCAGGAAACCGGCCAGCTCGGGGCAGTGCCGCAGGATCACGCTGTTCATGCCGTTGCGCTCGATCCAGTCCATGCCCAGCGGCGTGTAGATATCCGGCCGGAAGTCCACGGTGAGGAAGCGGTCACTCTGCAGCCGCCGGGTGGCCGTGAGGATGAACACGCGGAACGCCGTGTCGCTGAACGCGAACCCCTCGGGCAGTTCCTCGGCGAACAGCCCCACCATCGTGTCGATGTCGTCGACCGTCCGGTAGACGTCCTTGAGCCGCGCCACGGTCTCCGGGTCGGTGGTGAGGTCCTCGAACCGCCGGATCCTGGGCTTGTGCACCCCGGCGAGGAAGTCGTTGTACCGCGGGACGCCCCGGCGGCGGGTCCGCACGATGTCCAGCACGGACAGGTCGACGATCTCCCCCTCCCGCTCGAACGCCCGCAGCGCGTGCGGGTAGTTGAACAGGGTGATCGCGCCCGGGTGGGCGATGCCGAACGAGTACAGCGCGTTGGCCAGGCCGATCCGGCGGAACGCGGTCTCGGTGCGGGCGCCCAGCACGTCGTTGAGCCCCAGGGTGGCGAGCACCTGGCCGGACCGGTGGTCGGCGAACACGAAGTCGTCGGGGATCAGCGGGTGCATCCGGTAGATCGTGACGAAGTCCTCGGTGAGCGAGTACGGGACGCCGTAGTGCTCGGGCACCGTCTCGGGGATGCCGGTGAGCGCGTGCTCCTCCACCAGCCAGGCCCCGAGGCGGGTCAGCCAGCCGCGCGGCCCCGACCAGTTGGCGTTCAGGGACAGGTCGATGGCGTCGGTGGCCAGGATCGCGGGCGTCCACTCCACCGTGTGGATCTTGGCGATGAGCGCGGAGACGACGAGCCGTGCCGTGTGGTAGACGGCGTCCTCGTCCATCCGGGGGTACTCGGCCCGCAGCGCCTCGCACACCGCGTTGTGCTCACGGGCGAAGAGGGTGTGCATGGCGCTGAGTCCCAGCCACCAGTTCTCGCGGAACCCGGTGAGCGGGATGCCGTCCGGGCCGGCCGGCAGATGGCCGTTCTCCAGCCGCAGCGCCGCGCCGCCGCACGGTTCGCGCAGGGACCGCGCGACGGTCTCGTCCCCGCCGTAGACCTCCGCGCCGTCCCACCAGTGGGAGGCGGTGGTGGAGAACAGGATGGGCGGCTGCCGCCCGTCGCCGGGGTGGAAGCCCTCGTCGTCGCCGAACCGCATCACGTTCTCCGGCGGCCCGCCCGGGGTGTTGCGCCATGTCATGCCGGGCGGCATCGGCACCTCGACGCTCTTGACGGCGGTGGGGTAGCGCTTGTGGTTGATCCAGTCGTGCACCTGGAACTGGATCCACGCGGCGGCGAGGATGTTCAGCGACCGGGCCGGGAGGAACGTGCGGCGGTGCAGCAGCTCCCGGCTGACGATCACCGGGTTGGGCGTGTCGAACAGCTCGGGCCGGTAGACGGCCGGGACGTGCCGCCCGAACGACGAGCCCACCGCCCCCATCATCGGCTCGGACAGGTCGTTGTAGGTGCCGTCGTAGCTGCGCCGGATCCGCAGTTCCTCCGGGACGGGCGGGGGCAGCGGGTGGGCCCTGGGCACGGGATCGTGGACCTCGGTGTCGATGAGGTTGTGACGGCGCAGCACCTGCCGGTAGATCAACAGGTTGAGGAGCTGGAGCTGCGTCGGCAGCCGATGCCACGGCACGACCCGGTTGAGCACGCCGAACACGCCCTCCAGGGCCCGTCCGGCGAGGACGTTGCGCAGCGGCGTCGGGGTGATGAAACGGTGCCCCCGGCGGTGGGCGCTGGAGGCCTCGTAGGCGGCCCGGCGCGCGCGGTTCAGGTTGCCGAGGGGACGGAACTCGTCGGTGGTGTTCCAGGGGTCGAAGGCCATCGCGTCCACCCGCGCCGCCACGGCGCGGGCGTCGGCGGTGCCGAGGTCCTGCCGGGGGATCACCAGCGTCGCGACCGGGACGACCGGCGCCACCTCGTCCTTCCATTCGGCGGCGCCGTCCTCGATGGGCGTGCGGGAGCCGTCCACGTACCGCTGGACGCACAGCTCGAACACCACGTCCGACCGGGACAGCCGCCTGGTCAGCTCGTGCGCCAGGTAGTCGGGGTCGCTCTCGGCCGGTGACGGCGCCGGGTGCGTGTCCGAGGCCGGGCGCAGCCGGTACCGCACCGGCCCGGCGTCCCCCCACAGGATCGCGCCGCGGCTCCAGTACGTCTCCAGCGCCAGGCTGCGCACCTTGCGCCGGGTGCTCGCGAACAGGTTCCGCCGCATCCGGGCGGCCGGCGCCCAGCCGATCGCCAGGGGCAGCCTCACGTACAGCGCGAACGCCTTGCGCAGGGTGCTGTCGGCTCCCGCCATGACCCGCGCGAACGCCACGAACTCGCGGGCGTCGCGGGCGTGCGAGACCGGGTAGTTGGTCATGAGCAGGTCGTGCGCCTGGTCGGAACCCGTCCGGACGCGCAGCGCCGCGCCGCGCAGGTCGGGCGCGGCGTCGGCCTGGCGGGCGCCGCCGGCGTTCGACAGCCGGACGACGACCGGGTACTCCGCGCCGGGCCGCGCGAAACCCGTCCGCAGCTCCCGGGGCAGGTCGTCGCGGAACCGCAGCCGGGCGTTCTCGACGCCGAGGACGCCCTTGGCGTGGAAGGCGCGGTCCACGCCCGCGGCCCCGCTCCGGTCCCTGATCTTCAACTGGACCTTCATGAGGTCGCGGGCCAGCCGTTCGAAGATCACCCGCTCCGCCTCGGGGGTGCCTCCCACGTACCGCTCGTATCCGTCGGCGGGACGGCCGCGCCGCCTGGACATGTCCATCCGTTCTCCCTACCGGTGCCGATCGGGCGGCGCGGAGACCCGTCGGATTCGTCGATCTCGGTCATCGGGGCATGACGACGACCAGCCCGTCTACGGACGGACCGGGTCGCCATTTTCCGTCGTCCACATACCCGCCGGAGCATTCCATTACTCATGAGAACCGGGCGCGAAAGGGAGGGTATGCGGACATAGGGAGCAAAGTGGATGGACAAAGAATGCGTGCCGTTATTGTGCGCGCCGCCGGTGGATTCAGGCGATGAGTTCAGGTGATGGGGAATCCGGCGTAGTTGTCGGCGAGTTCGGCGGCGGCGTGCGGTGAGGCGGCGATGCGGTCGAGCTGGGAGATCTGCAGGCGCGTGTCGAAGTCGCTCTGCGCCGGGTCGGTGTGCAGGGTGCTGGTCATGAAGGAGGAGAAGTGCTCGGCCCGCCACACCCGGCGCAGGCAGGTGGCCGAGTAGGCGTCGAGGAGGTCCGTGGAGCCCGTGCGCTGCAGGTGGGCGAAGGCGCGGGCGAGGACGGTCACGTCGGCGGCGGCGAGGTTGAGGCCCTTGGCCCCGGTGGGCGGGACGATGTGGGCGGCGTCTCCGGCGAGGAAGAGCCGGCCGTGGCGCATCGGCTCGGTGACGTGGCTGCGCATCGGGAGCACGGCCTTCTGGGTGATCGGGCCGCGGTGCAGGGTCCAGCCGTCCAGGGCGAGCCGGGCGTCCAGTTCGTCCCAGATCCGCTCGTCCGGCCAGCTCGCGGGGTCGGTGCCGTTGGGGACCTGCAGGTACAGGCGGCTGACCTGGGGGGAGCGCATGCTCAGCAGCGCGAAGCCGCGCGGGGAGTGCGCGTAGACCAGCTCGTCGCTGGACGGCGCGACGTCGGCGAGGATCCCGAGCCAGCTGTACGGGTAGGTGCGTTCGTAGGTCCGCTTCACGCCCTCGGGCAAAGCCTTGCGGGCCACCCCGTGGAAGCCGTCGCAGCCGACGACGTAGTCGCAGGTCAACGTCTCCTCACGGCCCTCGTGGGAGTAGCGGATGACGGGCCGGTCGGTGTCGATCGCCTCGACCGCGCGCACCGGGGCCTCGAAGAGCGGGGGCGCGCCGTCCTTGAGCTGGAGGGTGATGAGGTCCTTGACGACCTCGGTCTGCGCGTACACCCAGACGCGGCGGCCACCGGTGAGGGCGGGGAAGTCGATGCGGTGGCCCCGGCCGTCCCAGCGCAGCTCGACGCCGTCGTGGGGGAGTCCCTCCCGGTCCAGGCGGTCGGCGGCCCCGCACTCGCGCAGCACGTCCACCGTGCTCTGTTCGAGGATGCCCGCGCGCTGGCGCTGCTCGACGTAGGCGCGGTCGCGGGCCTCCAGGACCACGCAGTCGATCCCGGCGCGGTGCAGCAGCCGGGCCAGCAGCAGCCCGGCGGGCCCGGCGCCGACGATGCCGACGGTGGTGTGCATCAGGGGTTCTCCTCGTTCAGGACGCGGTCGGCGATGGCGAAGGCGGAGTTGGCGGCGGGGACGCCGCAGTAGACGGCCGTCTGCAGCAGCACCTCCCTGATCTCCTCGGGGGTGAGGCCGTTGCGCAGGGCGGCGCGGACGTGCATGGCCAGTTCGTCGTGGTGGCCGCGGGCGACCAGGGCGGTGAGGGTGACGCAGCTGCGGGTCCTGCGGTCCAGGCCCGGCCGGGTCCAGATCTCGCCCCAGGCGTAGCGGGTGATGAGGTCCTGGAAGTCGGCGGTGAACGCGGTGGTGCGGGCCACGGCCCGGTCCACGTGGGCGTCCCCGAGGACGGCACGTCGCACGGCCATCCCCGCCGCGTGCCGTTCGACGTCACCGGACGGGACGCCGAGATGGCCGAGGAGGGCGGCCGACACGGGACCGGGCCGTTCCGCCCCGGCCAGGTGCGCAGCCCCGGAGACCTCGGTGAGGGAGGCCCCGGGGATGCCGTCGGCGAGCGCGCGGGCCTGCGCGGGCGGGGTCGCCGGGTCGTCGCGTCCGGCCACCACCAGGGTCGGCGCGCTCACCCGCGGCAGGTCGGCGCGCAGGTCGAAGGCCGCCAGCGCGTCGCAGCACGCGGCGTACGCCTCAGGGTCGGTGGCGAGCAGGTCCGCCACCAGCGCCCGCGCGACAGGAGTGTCGCGGAACGCCGGGGTGAACCAGCGGTCCGGCGCCGTCTCGGCCAGCCAGCCCACACCCTCGGCGCGGACCCGGGCCGCCCGCTCACGCCACGGCGCGGGCTCACCGAACCGGGCCGAGGAACACACCACCGCCAGCGAGGCCACCCGCTCCGGATGATGCACGGCGAGCCAGAGCCCCACCGCCCCGCCCAGCGAGACGCCCGCGTACGCGAAACGGTCGATGCCGAGGGTGTCGGCGAGCTCCAGGACCAGCCCGGCCAGATCCGCCACGTCGGCCCCCGCCGTGATCAGCGTGGCGGGTGAGCCGCCGTGCCCCGGCAGGTCCCAGCGGAGCACACGGTGGCTCCGCGACAGGGCGGGGATGTACGCGTCCCAGAGCCGGAGGGACGTGCCCAGCGACGGCCCGAGGATCAGTGCGGGCGCGTGTTCGGTGCCGTCGAGCCGGTGATGGAGCACGGTCATGAGGTCTCCCTGTCGTCTCGGGCCAGGGCCCGGTCCACCAGATCACCCGCCGCGCCGAGGTAGCCCGCCGGGTCGGCGAGGTCACCCAGCCGCTCCTCGGACAGCGCACCGGCTTCCCGGAGCGCGTCGGCGAGACCCTGTCCGTCCGAGGCGGCACGGCGTGCGGCGTCAGCGAGGACCCGCGCGGCCTCCCGGCGGCCGATCTCGGCGGACAGCCCGGCCGCCAGGCGCTCGCTGACGACCAGCCCACCGGTGAGGGCCAGGTTCTCGGCCATGCGGTCCGGGTGGACCCGCAGGCCGGACACCAGATCGGCGGCATGGTGCGCGGCCCCGCCCACCAGCCGCAGCGCCTCCCGCAACGGCTGCCACTCGGCGTGCCAGGCCCCCGCCGGGCGTTCGTCCTCGGCCGCCAGGGACCCGTAGAGGACGGAGGTCAGCGCGGGCACCTGACGGGCGGCGGCGGCGACCAGCGTCGCCCGCACCGGGTTGGCCTTGTGCGGCATCGCCGAAGAACCCCCGCCGTCGCCCTCGGTGACCTCGCCGATCTCCGTACGGGACAGCACGAGGACGTCGGCGGCGAGCTTGCCGAGCGCCCCGGCGGTGAACGCCAGCGCCCCGGCCAGATCCGCCACCGGCGTGCGGAGCGTGTGCCACGGCAGCACCGGTTCGGCCAGCCCCGTCTCGGCGGCGTAGGCGGCGGGCAGCGACGCGACGGCGTCACCGGACGCCCCGAAGGCCCCGAACGCGGCCAGCGTCCCGGCCGCGCCGCCGAGCTGCACGGGCAGCCGGACGGCGGCGAGCCGGTCCCGGGCGTCCAGGACCAGCGAGCGCCACCCGGCGGCCTTCAACCCGAACGTGACCGGCACGGCGTGCTGCGTGAGAGTGCGTCCCGGCATCGGCGTGGTGCGGTGCTCGGCGGCGAGCCGGGCCAGGACCTCGGCCGTACGGTCCAGGTCGGCGAGGACGCGCACGCGGGCACGGGAGACGACCAGCATCGTGGCGGTGTCCACGATGTCCTGGCTGGTGGCCCCCCGGTGGACGTGGTCCGCCGCCTGCGGGTCGCGTTCGGCGACGGCCTCGGTCAGCGCCGCGACCAGCGGGATGACGGGGTTGCCTCCCGTGCGGGCGCGCAACGCCAGGTCACGCGGGTCGAAACGGTGGCCCTCGGCGGCGGCCGAGGTCACGGCGGAGGCGGCGGACGCCGGGACCAGCCCCAGCGCCGCCTGCGCCCGGGTCAGCGCGGCCTCGGCGTCGAGCATCGCCCGCACGTAGGCCCTGTCGCCGGTCGCCTCCTCCACGGCCGTCCCGGCGTACCCGGGCGACAGCAGGCCGGTGTCGGTGAACGGGTCAGTCGAAGGCAAGGAACACCGTCTCCTCGTGCGCCCCGTCCGCCTGGAGCCGTACGTCGAACCGGACGACGCCGTCGCGTTCGGCAACGCCCAGCAGCGTGGCCCGCCGGGCGGGTTCCAGGGCGGCCAGCAGCGGATCGCCGTCGGTGCCGGGCATGTCGGGCATGTCGGGCAGGTAGACCCGGGTGTGCAGGTGGTGCAGCAGCCCGCGGGCGAACACGATGACCGCCAGGTACGGCACCCCGCCGGGCGGCAGCGTCCGCACCGCGTAGTGCCCGTCGGCGTCGGTGGCGACACGGCCGAACCCGGTGAAGCCCACACCGTCACGGCCGAGATGGCCGCCGGTGACCGGATCGCGGCGCATCGACCCGGGAGCCCCGGACCGGGAGCCGTCCGGGGCGGCCTGCCAGAACTCCAGCAACGCGTCGGGCACCGGCGCACCGGCCCCGTCGAGGACGTACCCGTGGACGGTGATCGCGCCGGGATGCCCGGCGGGGGCGATGTTCTCCCCGTCCGGGAACGGCAGCGCGTAGCCGTAGAACGGGCCGACCGTCTGGGAGGGCGTCGGAAGCGGGGACATCGTCAGCGGCCCTCCTCGATCCAGGTGGCGGACGGGCCGTCCAGGACGATGTCCCAGCGGTAGCCGAGCGACCATTCGGGGGTGGACAGGTCGTGGTCGTAGGCGGCGACGAGCCGGGCGCGGGCGGCGTCGTCCGTCACCGACTGCAGGATGGGGTCGTAGGGGAACAGCGGGTCGCCGGGGAAGTACATCTGCGTCACCAGCCGCTGGGTGAACGCCGTGCCGAACAGCGAGAAGTGGATGTGCGCCGGACGCCAGGCGTTGTCGTGGTTGCGCCACGGGTACGCACCCGGCTTGACCGTCACGAACGCGTACTCGCCGTCGTCGCCGGTGAGGCAGCGGCCGACCCCGGTGAAGTTCGGGTCGAGCGGGGCCGGATGCGCGTCCCGCCGGTGGGCGTACCGGCCCGCCGCGTTCGCCTGCCAGATCTCCACGAGCTGCCCGCGCACCGGACGCCCGTCGCGGTCCAGGACCCGTCCGGTGACCCGGATGCGCTCGCCCAGCGGCTCCCCGGGATGCTGCCGGGTGAGGTCGTGGTCCAGTTCGGTGACGTCGGTGACGCCGAAGACCGGCCCGCTCAGCTCGACGGCCTCCGGGTCGGTGACCGCCACGAGGGGATGCCTCGGGTGGCGCAGCAGGCTGCTGCGGTACGGGGCGTAGCCACGGTCGGGGTGGTGTCGGGCGGGCTCGCCGTCCGCCCGCCGTGCGGCGTACGCGTCGCGCGCTTCGGCGATCTCCCGGTCGATGTCGTCCTGGGTGAGCGGACCGGGCGAGGTCACGGTCATGGGGGCTCCTTGGCTGCGGAGGGGTCAGCGTTCCAGCACCAGCGCCAGGCCCTGGCCGACGCCGATGCACAGGGCGGCGACACCGGTGCCGGACCCGGCGGCGGCGAGCTGGTGGGCCACGGCCCCGGTGATGCGGGCACCGGACGCGCCGAGGGGGTGGCCGATGGCGATGGCCCCGCCCCGGGGGTTGACCACGGCGGGGTCGAGGTCGGGCCACTCGGCGAGGCAGCCGAGCGCCTGCGCCGCGAACGCCTCGTTCAGCTCCAGGACGCCGAGGTCGGCGAACATCCGTCCCGCCCGTGCCAGCGCCCGCCGGACGGCCTCCACCGGTCCGAGGCCGAAGTACTGGGGCTCGATCGCGGTCACGGCGGAGGCACGGATGCGGGCCAGCGGCTCGCGCCCGGTCGCCTCAAGGCCCGCCTCGTCGGTGATGAGCAGGGCAGCGGCGCCGTCGTTCAGCGGCGAGGAGTTCCCGGCGGTGACCGTGCCGCCCTCGCGCCGGAAGGCGGGCTTGAGCCTGGCGAGAGCCTCCATCGACGTCGCGTCGCGGATCGTCTCGTCACGGGTCAGGTCCGTGCCGGGCACGGCGACCGTCTCGGCGTCGTAGTGGCCGTCCTTCCAGGCACGCGCCGCCTTCTCGTGGCTGGCCAACGCGAACGCGTCCTGCCGCTCACGGGAGATGCGGTGCTTCTCGGCGATCAGCTCCGCGCCCTCGCCGAGGGCCACGGTCCACTCCGGCCGCATGCGCTTGTTGACCATGCGCCAGCCGATGGTCGTGGAGAACGTCTCCGGCGCCGTGGCGGGGAACGCCCGTTCCGGCTTGGGCATGACGAACGGCGCGCGGCTCATCGACTCCACGCCACCGGCGACCACGACCGACGCGTCGCCCAGCGCCACCGCCCGCGCGGCCTGCACGACGGCCTCCAGTCCCGAGCCGCACAGCCGGTTGACGGTCGTCCCGGGAACGGTGACCGGCAGCCCGGCCAGCAGCACCGCCATGCGGGCGACGTTGCGGTTCTCCTCCCCGGCCCCGTTGGCGTTGCCGAAGAACACGTCGTCGACACGCGCCGGGTCCAGGCCGGGGGAGCGGTCGAGCAGCGCCCGCACCACGTGCGCGGCGAGGTCGTCGGGACGGACGCCCGCCAGGGCGCCGCCGTACCTGCCGACCGGCGTGCGGACGGCGTCGACCACGTAGACGTCACGGGGCATCGTCATCGGACCTCCAGGATCTTCGCGGCGGACCTGGCCCGGATCTCCTCGGCCGGCACGCCCGGCGCCGTCTCCACCAGGACCAGACCCGCGCCGGTCACCTCCAGGACCCCCAGGTCGGTGACGACCAGGTCCACGCAGGCGCGGCCGGTGAGCGGCAGGTCGCACTCCTCCACGAGCTTGGGAGCGCCGTCCCGGGTGGTGTGCTGCATCAGGACGATGACCCGCCGGGCGCCGTGCACCAGGTCCATCGCCCCGCCCATCCCCTTGATCATCTTGCCGGGGACGGCCCAGTTGGCGAGGTCGCCGCGCGCCGAGACCTGCATCGCGCCGAGCACCGCCACGTCGATGTGGCCGCCGCGGATCATCCCGAACGACAGCGCCGAGTCGAAGAACGCCGCGCCCGGCCGCAGCGTGACCGTCTCCTTGCCCGCGTTGATCAGGTCCGGGTCCACCTCGTCCTCGGTGGGGTAGGGGCCGACGCCGAGGATCCCGTTCTCCGACTCCAGCACCACGTCCACCCCGGGCGGCAGGTGGCCGGGGATCAGGGTCGGCAGGCCGATGCCGAGGTTCACGTACGAGCCGTCCCGCAGTTCGGCGGCGGCGCGGGCGGCCATCTGCTCCGTCGTCCAGGCCATCAGGCGTTCACCGTCTCCCGCACCGTGCGCCGTTCGATCCTCTTGTCGGCGGCCTGCTCGGGCGTCAGGACCACGACGCGCTGCACGAAGACGCCCGGCAGGTGGACCTGGTCGGGGTCGAGGTCGCCGGGCTCCACCAGTTTCTCCACCTCGGCGACGGTGACCCGCCCGGCCATCGCCGCCAGCGGGTTGAAGTTGCGGGCCGACTTGGCGAACACGAGGTTGCCATGCCGGTCCCCGTGGGCGGCGCGCACGAGGGCGAAGTCGGTGGTGATGCCCCGCTCCAGCACGTACTCGCGGCCGTCGAACACCCGGACCTCCTTCGGCGGCGAGGCGACCGCCACGGTGCCGTCGGGGGCGTACCGCCAGGGCATCCCGCCCTCGGCGACCGCCGTGCCCACACCGGCCGGGGTGTAGAACGCGGGGATCCCGCAGCCCCCGGCGCGCAGCCGCTCGGCGAGCGTCCCCTGCGGGATCAGCTCCAGCTCGATCTCCCCGGCGAGGTACTGGCGCGCGAACTCGGCGTTGGCCCCCACGTAGGAGCCGGTGACCCGGGTGATCCGGTGCGCCGCCAGCAGCACCGCCAGCCCGGACTCCATCGCCCCGCAGTTGTTGGAGACGACCGACAGCCCGCTCGCCCCCGTGTCGTACACGGCCTGGATCAGCGTGTCGGGGACGCCGCACAGGCCGAAGCCGCCGACCGCCAGCGACGCCCCGTCCCCGATGTCCGCCACGGCCTCCGCGGCCGTCGCGACCACCTTGTCCATCCGCCGCCCTCCCTGCTGTGTTCGCGTAGCGAACTTTTGTTCGTTATCGTGGTGACGTCGAGTCTGGCCCCCGCCGCCGACCGCTGTCAACGCCCCCGACCCGGTACGGTGACCACTCATGTCGCCAGGCATGCCGTCCTCCGCCGCCGAGGCCCCGCCGCGCGAGGCCGTCGGCCCGCTGATCCGCGGGCTGGCGGTGCTGCGGGCGCTGGCCGGGTCCGGCGGACGCCAGCGGGTCAGCGACCTGGTCCGGTCGGCCGGGCTGCCCCGCGCCACCGTGGACCGGGTGATCGCCACCCTGGAGGCCGCCGGTCACGTGCGCCTGGAGGGCCGCGCGGCGGTCCTCACGCCCCGGCTGATGGAGCTGGGCAACGCCTACCTCGCCTCCTGCCGCCTGCCCGGCCTGCTGGGGCCGCTCGCCGACGCCCTCGCCGACGAGCTGGACGAGTCGGTGTCCGTCGCCGTCCCCGACCTGGACGGCGTGCGGTTCGTGCACCAGGCCACCCGGCGCCGCGCGATGTCGCTCACCTTCCGCGTCGGCGACCTGCTGCCCGCCGAGCGCAGCGCCCCCGGCGCGCTGTTCGCCGCCGACTGGACCGAGGCCCAGTGGGACGACTGGCGCCGCCGGCGCGCCGCCGACCCCTCCGGCGGTGGTTTCCCGGCGGTGCCGCCCGACGACGGCACGGCCCGCGCGTCCTTCCCCGAGCGTGCGGCGGAGGCCCGCGCACGGGGATGGGCCGTGGACGACCAGCTCGTGGAGCCCGGACTCGTCGCCGTCGCCGCCCCCGTCCACGACGCCGCCGGGGCCGTGGTCTGCGCGGTCAGCGTGGTCAGCCACACCAGCCGCCACACCGCCGCCTCACTCACCGAGACGGCGCTGCCCCGGCTGCGCGCCACCATCGCCCGCATGCGGGACGCGCTCGACGTCCCGCCGCCGGAGTCCCCGCCACCGGCGGTCGGGCCCGGCGCGCCCGGCCCCGTGGAGTCGCTGGCGCGGGGCCTGTCGGTGCTGGCGGCCTTCGGCGGCGGTCATCCGGGCCTGCCGCTCACCGCCGTCGCCGAGGCCACCGGCCTGCCGCGCGCCACGGTCCGCCGCGCGCTCATCACCCTGGAGCACCTGGGCTACCTGACCACCACCGGCCGCCTGTTCCGTCCGACGCCCCGCGTGCTCGACCTGGGCTTCGCGCACCTGTCCGGGCTCACGCTCCCGCAGATCGCCGAACCCCACCTCGCCGCCCTGGTCGAGGAGGTCCGCGAGTCGGCGTCGATGAGCGTGCTCAACGGCGAGGAGATCCAGTACGTCGCCCGGGTCCCGACCGTCCGCATCATGAGCGTCACCATCACCGTCGGCACCCGCTTCCCCGCCTACGCGACCTCCATGGGACGGGTGCTGCTCGCCGGTCTCCCCGAGCCGGAACGCCGCGACCACCTCACCCGGACGGACCTGCGGCCCCTGACGCCCCGGACCATCACCTCCCGGGATCGCCTGCTCGACGTCCTCGCCGACGTCGAACGCCAGGGGTACGCCCACGTCGACGACGAGCTGGAGGAGGGCCTCCGCTCCATCGCGGTGCCCGTCCGCGACCGCACGGGCCGGGTGATCGCCGCCGTCAACGTCTCCAGCCACACCGGCCAGTCCCCGCCGGAGGAGGCCCGCGCCCGGCTCCTGCCGCCCCTGCGCGAGGCCGCCGCCGCCATCGAGGCCGACGTCCGCATCGCCGGCCGGTACACCAGGCTCGCCCTCACCTGAAAGATCGTTCGGGAGGACGGGGGGAGCCTCACGCCGGGGAGGCAGCCGGATCCCCCGCGCGGGGGAGCCCTCCGGACATACGCGGACCCCAGGGTGGGAGCGACCGAAAAGCGCGAGGAGAGACCGTGCCCTTCAGCGTCCGCATCACCGTCCGCACCTACGAGATCGACACCCAGGGCCATGTCAACGGCGCCGTCTACCACCAGTACGCCGACCACGCCCGCGCGGAGTGCCTGCGCGCGGCGGGCATCTCCGTCAACGACCTGCTGGCCGGGGGCGTCGGCCCGGTGACCCTGGAGAACACCATCCGCTACCACCGCGAGCTGCGCGCCGGGGACGAGGTCGAGGTCACCTGCGACTTCGTGTGGGGGGAGGGCAAGACCTCCCGGGTCGTCCAGGAGTTCCGCCGCCCCGACGGCACGCTCGTCGCGGAGGTCATCGGCACCGGCGGGCTGCTGGACCTCGCCGAGCGCCGCCTGGTCCCCGACCCCGGCGCGCGCTGGCGCGCCCTGGCGAAGCACCCGGAGGTCCTCAACCTCTGAGCCCGCCCGCCGACGCCCGGCACCCGGCCCCACCAGGGCGGGCGCCGGGCGCTCGGGTCGAGGGGCACGCAGGCCCCGCCCGCGCCGGGGTTACGGCTCCGCTGTCGCGTGGTGACTGTGCGCCTTATTGCCGCGTCAGTGCGCTGGGGATCATCCGGCCGACACGCGGCGTTCGGCTACCGGCCCGTTCCGCTGGACAGAACCGGTAACGCACCAGTCGCCTCCCGTAAGGAGACCTCTGTGGAACGTCGCACGTTCATGCGCATGAGCGCGCTGGCCGCCGGGACCGCCGCCTTCTCCGGCTCGCTGCTGCGGTCGGCGTGGGCCGCCCGGGCGCAGCTCGCCCCCAGCCCGTACGGGGCGCTGCAGGCCGCCGACGCCAACGGCATCCAGCTGCCGCCCGGCTTCACCAGCCAGGTCGTCGCCCGCTCCGGGCAGGTCGTGCCCGGCACGTCCTACACCTGGCACGGCGCCCCGGACGGCGGCGCCTGCTTCGCCGACGGCACCGGCTGGATCTACGTCTCCAACGCCGAGCTGGGCAGCGGCGCGGGCGGCGCGTCCGCCCTGCGGTTCAACTCCAGCGGCACCGTCACCTCCGCGTACCGCATCCTGTCGGGCACCAACCGCAACTGCGCGGGCGGCAAGACCCCCTGGAACACCTGGCTGTCCTGCGAGGAGGTCGACACCGGCTACGTCTACGAGACCTACCCGTTCGGCGGGACGGCCGTGCGGCGCGCGGCGATGGGCCGCTTCAACCACGAGGCCGCCGCCGCCGACCCCGTCCGCCGGGTCATCTACCTCACCGAGGACAAGAGCGACGGCGGCTTCTACCGGTTCATCCCCACCACCTGGGGCGACCTGTCGTCGGGCACGCTCCAGGTGCTCACGGCGGGGACCGGGACGTCCGGGTCGTTCGGCTGGGCCAACGTCCCCGACCCGGACGGGTCGCCCACCCCGACCCGTGACCAGGTGGCGAACATGAAGATCTTCAACGGCGGCGAGGGCTGCCACTACGCCGACGACCGCGTGTGGATCACCACCAAGGGCGACAACCGGGTCTGGCAGTTCAACCTGGTCGGCAACACCTACGAACTGGCCTACGACGACAACCTCGTCACCACCGGGACCGCCCCGCTGACCGGCGTCGACAACATCACCGGCTCCTCCTTCGGCGACCTGTACGTGGCCGAGGACGGCGGGAACATGGAGATCTGCATGATCACACCGGACGACAAGATCTCGGTGTTCCTGCGGATCAACGGGCAGAGTTCCTCGGAGATCTGCGGCCCCGCGTTCAACCCCGCCGGGAACCGGCTGTACTTCTCCTCCCAGCGCGGCACCTCCGGGTCCTCCTCCGGCGGCATCACCTACTGCGTGACGGGGCCGTTCCGCACCTGACCCCCTTCCCGGCCCCGGCGTCGCGGGCTACGTCCCTCTCCGTAGCCCGCCTCACTGACCGGCACCGGATACCCTGCCGCTCGTGACCCCGCGCGTGACGGCCATGACCGCGCCCGGCGGGCAGGGCCCTGTGATCGCCGTGGTCGCGGCCGGGGGCGGCCTGGGGGCCGCCGCCCGCTACGGGGCCTCCCTGCTGTGGCCCACCGACCCCGGCGCCTTCCCCGCCACCACGCTCGCGGTGAACGTCGTCGGCTGTGCGCTGATCGGCGTCCTCATGGTCCTCGTCACCGAGAAGGGGACCGCCCACCGGCTCGTACGGCCCTTCCTCGGCACCGGCGTGCTCGGGGGCTTCACCACGTTCTCCGCCTACGCCGCCGACATCCGGCACCTGATGGACGACGGCCACGCACGCACCGCCTTGGTCTATCTCGCGGCGACCGTGGTCGCCGCGCTCGCGGCGGTGTGGTGCGCGACGGCCCTGACCCGCCGTCTCGTCGCCGGGAGGGGCCGGTGACCTGGCTGTTCGTGGTCGCCGGTGCCATGGTCGGGGCGCCGATGCGGTACCTGGTCGACCGGGCGGTGCAGGCCCGGCACGCGACCCCTTTTCCTTGGGGGACGTTCGCGGTCAACATCACCGGCTGCCTGATCCTGGGCGTGCTGACCGGCGCGGTGACCTCGGAGGCGGTCGCCGATCCGGTGCGGCACCTCGTCGGCACCGGCCTGTGCGGCACCCTGACCACCTACTCGACCTTCTCGTACGAGACGATGCGGCTGGCCGAGTCAGGGAGGCGTTTCCTCGTCACCGCCAACGTGACCGCCAGTGTCACCGCGGGCCTGGCCGCGATGTTCGGCGGAGTCGCGCTGGCGGAGGCGCTCTGGGCGTGACGCCTCCGCTAGGCGGCCGGTTCGGGCGCCGGGGCGGGGAGCATCCGGCGGCGGAGCCACAGGGCGACGTAGACGAGGGCGACCAGGACGGGGACCTCGATGAGAGGCCCGACGACCCCGGCGAGGGCCTGCCCGGAGGTGACGCCCCACATGCCGATGGCCACGGCGATGGCGAGTTCGAAGTTGTTGCCCGCGGCGGTGAACGCGACGGTGGCGGTGCGGTCGTACGGCAGGCCCGCCCGGCGCGAGGCCCAGAAGGAGATGGTCCACATCAGCGCGAAGTACGCCAGGAGGGGCAGGGCGATGCGGGCGACGGTGAGCGGTTCGCCGGTGATGGTCTCGCACTGGAGGGCGAACATCACGACGATGGTGAACAGCAGTCCGTACAGGGCGACGGGGCCGATCCTGGGCAGGAAGCGGTGCTCGTAGCGCTCGGCTCCCAGGCGGCGCAGGCCGACGCGGCGGGTCAGGTACCCGGCGGCCAGGGGGATGCCCAGGAAGACCAGGACGGCCTTGGTGATGCCCCACAGGGAGAAGTCCACGTCCTGGGTCTGCCAGCCGAGCCAGCCCGGGAGGATCTTCAGGTAGAACGCCCCGAGCAGGGCGTAGGCGGCGATCTGGAAGACCGAGTTGACCGCCACCAGCAGCGCGGCGGCCTCCCGGTCGCCGCGCGCCAGGTCGTTCCAGATCAGGACCATGGCGATGCAGCGGGCCAGCCCGACGACGATCAGGCCGGTGCGGTAGGCGGGCTCGTCCGGCAGGAACGCCCAGGCCAGGGCGAACATCAGCGCGGGCCCGACCACCCAGTTCAGCAGCAGCGACAGCCACAGCATCCGCCGGTCGCGGGCCAGGTGCCCGATCCGCTCGTAGCGGACCCTGGCCAGCACCGGGTACATCATCAGCAGCAGCCCGGCCGCGATCGGCAGCGACGTCCCGTCGATCTGCACGGCCTCCAGCCAGTCGTCCACGTCGGGCACGAACCGGCCGAGCGCCAGCCCGGCGGCCATCGCCAGGATGATCCACACCGGCAGGAACCGGTCCAGGGTGGACATCCGGGCGAGCACCGGCGCGGCGGCCGGATCGGTGGCGGCGGTCATCGGCAGGGCCTCCGGACATCGTCGTCGTAGGCGGTCCGGGCCGCCTCGGCCAGGGCGGCGTACCGGTCGGCGATCCTCCGCAGCGGCTCCGGGCGCAGCCGGTAGTAGGTGAACCGGCCGCATGGCTCGGTCTCCACGAGCCCGGCCTCGCGCAGGGCCCGCAGGTGGTTGGAGACGTTCGTCTGCCGCGCCCCGGTCTCCTCGACCAGGTGGCACACGCACAGCGCCTCCCGGGACAGCAACTCCACGATCCGGGCCCGCAGCGGGTCGGACAGCAGCCGCAACACATCACTGTCGACTGACATCACCATGGGCTGATACGTTACCAGGCGAACGCACCCTGCCGACCGACCCGGGGGACCGATGAGCGACAAGCCCAGCGTGCTGTTCGTGTGCGTCCACAACGCCGGACGCTCCCAGATGGCCGCCGCCTACCTCGCCCACCTGGCGGGGGACCGCGTCGAGGTCCGCTCCGCCGGGTCGGCGCCCGCCGACCAGGTCAACCCCGCCGTCGTGCAGGTCATGGCCGAAGAGGGCATCGACCTGTCCGCCGAGACCCCCAAGATCCTCACCACCGAGGCCGTGCGGACCTCCGACGTGGTCATCACCATGGGCTGCGGCGACGCCTGCCCCTACTTCCCCGGCAAACGCTACCTGGACTGGAAGCTCGACGACCCCGCCGGGCAGGGCCCGGACGCCGTCCGCCCCATCCGCGACGAGATCCGCCGGCGCGTCGAAGGGCTCATCGCCGAACTCACGGCCTGACGCACGACGGGCTTCCCGGGCGCGAACGTTCGATATCGTCGGTCGATATCGGATCTCGTTCATCGGATCTCGTGCTGCGGCCGTGCCGTCGAGGAGTGCGTCATGAGGGAGCCGCCCGCCACCGCGGGGCCGGGACAGCTGCGGCGCCGTCTCGGGCTGTCCGACGCCGTGGTGATCGGGCTGGGCGCGATGGTCGGCGCCGGGATCTTCGCCGCCCTGGCCCCGGCGGCGCGGGCGGCAGGCTCCGCGCTGCTGCTCGGCCTCGGGCTGGCGGCGGTGGTCGCCTACTGCAACGCGACGTCCTCGGCGCGGCTGGCCGCCCGCCACCCCGCCTCCGGCGGCACCTACGTGTACGGCCGCGAACGGCTCGGCCCGTTCTGGGGCTACCTCGCCGGATGGGCGTTCGTGGTCGGCAAGACCGCCTCCTGCGCGGCGATGGCGCTGACCGTCGGCCTGTACGTGTGGCCCGACCAGGCGCACGCGGTCGCGGTGGCCGCCGTCGTGGCGCTCACGATCGTCGACTCCCTGGGGGTGCACCGGTCCGCGTGGCTGACCCGGGTGATCGTCGCGGTGGTGCTCGCGGTGCTGGCCGCCGTGGTGGTCGCCGCGCTGACGAGCGGCGAGGTCCGGGGCGACCGGCTCGACGTGCGGTCGGACGCCGCGCTCGGCGGGGTGGTGCAGTCGGCGGGCCTGCTGTTCTTCGCGTTCGCCGGATACGC
>DATADI010000361.1:0-7675 GCA_036258615.1 Thermomonospora sp.
TCCGGGGGCTCAGGCGGGCAGGAGACGCGCGAGGCGGGGCAGCAGGTCGGCGGCCGAGGCGATGTCGGTGTCCAGGGGGCGGTCCTCGACGCGGGGGTCCAGGACGGCGGCGGCCAGGTCGTGGGCCTCGCGGAGCGGCCCGCCGGTGGGCGGGCGGCCCTGCATGCGCAGGGCGCGGACGGCGGCGACGAGTTCGCAGGCCACGGCGGTGCGGTAGCCCGCGACGGCCTCCGAGGTGGCGCGCGCCGACTGGGTGGAGAACCCGGCGTGCTCCTCCACCCCGCGCGACAGCACCGCGCCGCCCAGGGCCGCGGGGGTCGCCAGGCGGCGGACGTCGCCGATGGCCGAGTGCGCCACGTACTCCAGGATCATGATCCCCGAGCTGACGTCGGTGGCCGCCTGGAACGGGTGCAGCCCGGTGAACGCGGGCTCGACCAGCGTCCCCAGCCGGGCGGCCGACAGGGCGGCGGTCTGGAACAGCGCGGCGCGCACGGCGTCCAGCGCCAGGCCCACGTAGGCGGTGTGGAAGTTGCCGTTGTGCCAGACCGTCCGTCCGGCCACGTCGACGAGCGGGTTCTCGGCCGCCGCGTTGATCTCCCGGGTGACGACTCCCTCCGCGTACTCCACCGCGTCCACCGCGGGCCCGTGGACCTGCGGGAACGCCCGGTAGCCGTACGGGTCCTGGATGCGGGCGGGGGTGGGCCGCTCCCAGGCCAGCAGGGCGCGCGTCGCGGCGGCGACCTGCCGCTGCCCCGGGTGCGGGCACGCCTCGTGGACGGGCGGCGCGTACGGCTCCAGCGACCCGCGGACGGCGTGCAGCGACAGCGCGGCGACCACCGTGGAGGCCGCCAGCAGGGTCCGCAGGTCGGTGACGGCGAGCGCGGCCTCGCCCAGCGTGGCGGCGTTGGAGCTGATGAACGCCAGCGCGTCCGACGACCGCAGCGCGAACCCGGGCCCCGGCTGCGGCCCCTCGTCGGCGACGGTCAGCCAGGCCCGCTCGCCCAGCAGGCACAGCGCGGTGGAGGCCAGCGCGGTCAGGTCCCCGGTGCCGATCGCCCCGTACGCCGGGACGGGCGGGACCAGCCCCAGGTTCAGCGCGTCGGCCAGCGCCCCCAGCACGCCCGGGTCCACGCCGGAGCCCCCGGCGGCGATCTGGTTGAGCCGTACCGCCAGCATCGCGCGCGCCACCTCGGGGCCGAGCAGCGGCCCGGCGCCGGCCGCGTGGCTGCGCAGCAGCCGCAGGCCGTGGGTGTCGGCGCCCTCGGTCTCCTCCGGCTCCCACTCCACGTTCACCAGCCGGTTCGCGCCGACGCCGGTGGTGCGCCCGTACACCGGCCGGTCCGCCACGACCTGGCGGGCCACCCGCCAGGCCGCCTTGGCACGTTCCACACCGGCCGGGCCGACCGTGACGACGATCTCCTCGCGCGCCACCCGGGCCACCTCGGCGCAGCCCAGCCCGGCGCCGTCGATAACGATTCGGCTGTTCTCCACGCCCCCACGGTACTTTTCTTACTATTCGAGTCGCTATGGTGGACAAATCCGGTTTCCGGAGGCGGGGTCGCGGGACGGCCCGATGACCTGGCTACTGTTGGGTAATCATCCCTGCGGCAGGACGGTACGAGCAGCGGCGTTTCCCCCGGCGCCCACGAGGACGTGAGTGCGTTTGATCACCTTTGAGGGCGTGACCAAGCGATATCCCGACGGCACCACCGCCGTCGACCACCTGGACCTGGAGATCCCCACCGGGCGGATCACCGTGCTGGTCGGCCCGTCCGGCTGCGGCAAGACCACCACGCTGCGGATGATCAACCGGATGGTGGAGGCGACCGAGGGCACGGTCGCCATCGACGGCCGCGACGTGCGCGACATCGACCCGCCGACGCTGCGGCGCGGCATCGGGTACGTCATCCAGCAGGCCGGGCTGTTCCCGCACCGCACCATCGTGGACAACATCGCCACCGTGCCGTTCCTGCTCGGCCGCGACAAGAGGCGGGCCCGCGCCGAGGCCCGCGCGCTGATGGAGCGGGTCGGCCTGGACCCGGCGCTGGCCTCCCGCTACCCCGCCCAGCTGTCCGGCGGGCAGCAGCAGCGCGTCGGGGTGGCCCGCGCGCTGGCCGCCGACCCGCCGATCATGCTGATGGACGAGCCGTTCAGCGCCGTCGACCCGATCGTGCGGAGCGGCCTCCAGGACGAGTTCCTGCGCCTGCAGGCCGAGCTGGAGAAGACGATCGTGTTCGTCACCCACGACATCGACGAGGCCGTGAAGCTGGGGCACCGCATCGCCGTCTTCCAGGTCGGCGGCACGCTGGCCCAGTACGCCACCCCCGACGAGCTGCTGGCCGCGCCCGCCGACGACTTCGTGGCCGACTTCCTCGGCGGCGAGCGCGGCATCCGGCGGCTGCGGTTCTTCCAGGAGCTGGACGCCGAGGCGGCCGAGGGCGGCGAGACGGCCGCGGCGGCGGACCGGTGAGGCTCCCCGCGCTGGCCGCGCCCGGCGACGACGAGCCGCTGATCCGGTGGGACTGGATCGAGCGCAACCTGGGCGACGACATCGCCGAGGCGCTCGAGGAGCACCTGGTCCTGTCGTTCACGCCGGTGCTGCTGGGGCTGGCGGTCGCGCTGCCGCTCGGCATCGCCTGCGCCCGCTGGCGGCGGCTGTACCCGGTGGTGCTGGCCACGACGAGCGTGCTGTACGCGGTCCCGGCCATCGCGCTGTTCGTGGTGCTGGTCGCCTTCACCGGGCTGTCCTACTCGACGGTGATCATCCCGCTGGCCCTGTACACCCTGTCGGTGCTGGTGCCCGGCGTGGTGGACGGGCTGCGCTCGGTGCCCGACCACGTCCGGCAGTCGGCCACCGCCATGGGCTTCGGGACGCTGCGCCGGCTGCTGCGGGTGGAGCTGCCGCTGGCGGTCCCGGTGGTGATGGCGGGCCTGCGGGTGGCCGCCGTCTCCAACATCAGCCTGGTCAGCGTGGGCTCCCTGATCGGCATCGGCGGGCTCGGCGAGCTGTTCACCGACGGGCTCAAACGCGACTTCCCGACGCCCATCGTGGTGGGCATCGTCCTGATCATCGTGCTGGCCCTGGTGACCGACGTCCTGCTGCTGCTCGTCCAGCGGCTGCTGACGCCGTGGGAACGGGCGGGCCGGGCCGACCGGGCCGCCCGCAAGGCCCGCGAGGAGGCGCTGACGACCGGCGGGGGTGAGCGGTGAACGCCATCCTCAGCGCGCTGGAGTGGTTCGCCCGGGGCGAGCAGTGGAGCGGTCCCGACGGGATCCCCAGCCGGGTGCTGGAGCACGTCTGGTACTCCCTGCTCGGCTTCGCGATCACCCTGCTGGTGGCGCTGCCCGCCGGGCTGGTGCTCGGGCACCTGCGGCGGGGACGGCTGGCCGCGATCACCGGGTTCCTGGTGACCTCCTCGGCCAACGCCGCGCGCGCCCTGCCGACGCTGGGCCTGCTCATCCTGGCGGTGATCTGGACCTCGGCGGGCGACCTGGTGCCGATCCTGATCCCGCTGGTGGTGCTGGCCGTCCCGCCGGTGCTGGTGAACGCCTACGCCGGCGTACGGCAGGTGGAGCCGGGGCTGCGCGACGCCGCCGAGGGCATGGGCATGCGCGGCCGGCAGGTGCTGCTGCGGGTGGAACTGCCGGTGGCGCTGCCGCTGATCCTGCTGGGCATGCGCACCGCGATGATCCAGATCATCTCCACCGCCACCATCGCCGCCTATGTCGGGCTCGGCGGGCTGGGCCGCTACATCGTCGACGGCTACGCCCGGCAGGACTACGACAGCATGGCCGGCGGGGCGATCCTGGTGATCGCGCTGGCGGTGGCCGTGCAGTTCGTCTTCGCGGGCGTGTTCCGGCTGGCGGTGTCGCCCGGCGTCCGGGCCCCCCGCCGATGACCCGCGTTCGAGGAAAGTCCCTGAGGAAGGAACCCCAATGATCCGGATCGTACGGGGCGCGGCGCTGGTCGTGGCCGCCGCGCTCGCCCTCACCGCCTGCGGCGACGAGGGCGGCGACGACAACCCGCTGGGCGGCGGCCAGGGAGGCGGGTCGGGCACGCTGGTCGTGGGCTCGGCGGACTTCCCCGAGAGCGAGCTGATCGGCGAGATCTACGCCCAGGCGCTGGAGGCCAAGAACATCAAGGTCCAGCGCAAGTTCAAGATCGGCGCCCGCGAGGTCTACTACGGCCAGGTCGCCAACGGCTCCATCCAGGTGTTCCCCGAGTACAACGGGGCCCTGCTGGAGCGCGTCGACCAGGGCAACCCCGCCTCCAGCACCAAGGACGTGGACGCCCAGCTCCGGCAGAAGCTGCCCAAGGAGCTGGAGATCCTGAACACCTCCGCGGCGGAGGACAAGGACGCCCTCGTGGTCACCGGCGAGACCGCCCGCAAGCACAACCTGAAGACCATCGAGGACCTCAAGCCGGTCGCCGGTGACCTGGTCGTCGGCGGCCCGCCGGAGTTCAAGACCCGCCAGCACGGCATCGTCGGCCTGGAGAAGGTGTACGGGCTGAAGTTCAAGCAGTTCAAGTCGCTGGACGTGGCCGGGCCGATCACCGTGTCGAACCTGAGCAAGGGCCAGATCCAGGCGGCCAACCTGTTCACCACCGACCCGGCGATCACCAAGAACGGCTTCGTGGTGCTGGAGGACCCGAAGAACGTCTTCGGCTCCCAGAACGTGGTGCCGCTGGTCTACAAGTCCAAGATCACCCCGACCGCCCGGGAGGCGCTCAACGCCGTGTCGGCCAAGCTCACCACCGCCGACCTGCTCGCCATGAACGGGCAGATGGCCGAGCAGAAGGCCGACCCCGAGGACGTCGCCGAGGAGTGGCTCAGGAAGCAGGGCCTCATCTGACGTCGCGTACGGGGCCCCGGTCGTGCACGGCCGGGGCCCCGCGCACGCGTGGCGGAGGTCAGGCGGGCTGGCCGCCGAGCCGCCGGGTGAGGTCGGCGGCGGTGGCGCGGACCTCCGCCGCCAAATCCGGCCAGGTCTCCTCCGGGCGCCGCTCGCGGCGGAACGTCACCGTGACCGCCGCCGTCGGATGGCCCACGTGGTCCAGGGCGCACGCGGCGATGCTGGCGAAGCCCTCGGTGATCAGGCCGTCCTCGACCGACCAGCCCCGCCGGGCGTCCTCGGCGAGAACCCGGCGCAGCTCCCGCAGGGTGGCCGGGCCCCGCCCCGTCCGGTTCACCAGCGGGCCGGGGAACAGGGCGCGGACCTGCGCGGCGGGCAGCCGGGCCAGCAGCGACCGGCCGCTGGCGGTCAGCGACGCCGGCATCCGGACCCCGACGTCGGTGACCAGCGTGGCGTGCCGGGGCGGCTGCTCCTTCAGCAGGTACAGGGTCTCGGCCCCGTGCAGGACGCCGAGCTGGGCGATCTCGCCGACCCGGTCGACCAGGCGGCGCAGCGCCGGGCGGGCCAGCCGTTCCAGCGGCCCCTGCCGCAGGTAGGCCGAGCCGATCTCGAAGGCGGCCACGCCGAGGCCCCACAGCCGGTCCTCCGGCAGGTAGACCACGAAGCCGTCCTCGGTCATCTCGCGCAGCAGGTGGTAGGCGCTGGAGCGGGGCAGCCCCAGCTCCCGGGCGACGGCGGAGGCGGGCATCGGCCCGGCCGCCGACGCCAGCAGCCGCAGCACCGCCAGCGCGCGGCGGGCGGCGGGGACCTGGCTCATGACCCCATTCTCCCGTATGTCTCGTATCCGAGACACAACGGCCGCGCGGGGCCTGTGACCGGGCCGTCGGGTCCGTTCCAATGTGGGTATGAGCGACGCTATGGCGGACAAGGGCGTCCAGGTCGGCCCGGAGCCCCTGGACTTCGAGCAGGTGGTGGCGGTGGCGCGCCAGGACGCGCCGGTCGTCCTCACGGCCGAGGCCCTGGCGGGGATGGCCGCGACCCGGGCCCACGTGGAGGACCTGGCGGCCCGGCCCACCCCGGTGTACGGGGTGTCCACCGGGTTCGGCGCACTGGCGACCCGGCACATCCCGCCGGAGCGCCGCGCCCAGCTGCAGCTCAACATCGTCCGCTCGCACGCCGCCGGGTCCGGGCCGGAGGTGGAGCGCGAGGTCGTCCGGGCCATGATGCTGTTGCGGCTGCGGACCCTGGCCGCCGGGCGGACCGGCGTGCAGCCGGAGACCGCGCGGACGCTCGCCGCGCTGCTCAACGCCGGGATCACCCCGGTCGTCCACGAGTACGGGAGCCTGGGCTGCTCCGGCGACCTGGCGCCGCTGGCGCACGTGGCGCTGGCGCTGCTCGGGGAGGGCATGGTCAGGGACGCCGCCGGTGACCTGCGGCCCGCCGCCGACGCGCTGGCCGAGGCGGGCATCACGCCGGTCACCCTGGGGGCCAAGGAGGGCTTGGCCCTGCTCAACGGCACCGACGGCATGCTCGGCATGCTCGTGCTGGCCCTGCGCGACCTGCGCGACCTGCTCAAGCACGCCGACCTGGCCGCCGCGATGAGCGTCGAGGCGCTGCTGGGCACCGACCGGGTGTTCGCCGCCGACCTGCAGGACCTGCGGCCCCACCCCGGGCAGGCCGCCTCCGCCGCCAACCTGCGGGCGCTGCTGGCCGACTCGGCGATCATGGAGTCGCACCGGGGGCCCGACTGCACCCGGGTGCAGGACGCGTACTCGCTGCGCTGCGCCCCGCAGGTCCACGGGGCCGCCCGGGACACGCTGGCGCACGCCGCGCTGGTGGCGTCCCGTGAGCTGGCGTCCTCGGTGGACAACCCGGTGGTGCTGCCGGACGGGCGGGTGGAGTCCAACGGCAACTTCCACGGCGCGCCCGTCGCGTACGTGCTGGACTTCCTGGCCATCCCGGCGGCGGACGTGGCGTCGATGTCCGAGCGGCGCACCGACCGGCTGCTGGACCGGGCCCGCTCGCACGGCCTCCCGGCGTTCCTGGCCGACGACCCCGGGGTGGACTCCGGGCACATGATCGCCCAGTACACCCAGGCGGCGATCGTGTCGGAGCTGAAGCGGCTGGCCGCGCCCGCCTCGGCGGACTCCATCCCCAGCTCCGCCGTGCAGGAGGACCACGTCTCGATGGGCTGGAACGCCGCCCGCAAGCTGCGGCGCTCGATCGACGGGCTCGGCCGGGTCGTCGCCGTGGAACTGCTCACCGCCGCCCGCGCGCTGGAGCTGCGCGCCCCGCTGCGCCCCGGCCCGGCCACCGCCGCCGTGGTCACCGCGCTGCGCGACCACGTCCCCGCGCCGGGCCCCGACCGGTACCTGGCGCCCGAGATCGAGGCGGCCGTGCGGCTGGTGCGCGACGGCACCCTGCTGGCCGCCGCCGAGACCGTCACCGGCCCCCTCGCCTGACGACCCACGGAGGACCCCATGTCAGGACCCCGTCCCGTCCGCGCGCCGCGCGGCACGGCGCTCACCGCCCAGGGCTGGCCGCAGGAGGCCGCCCTGCGGATGCTGATGAACAACCTGGACCCGGAGGTCGCCGAGCACCCCGACGAGCTGGTCGTCTACGGCGGCACCGGCCGGGCCGCCCGCGACTGGGCCTCCTTCGACGCGCTGGTCCGCTCGCTGCGCGGCCTGGCGGGGGACGAGACGCTGCTGGTGCAGTCCGGCCGCCCGGTCGGCGTCAAGCAGACCCACGAGTGGGCCCCGCGCGTCCTCATCGCCAACTCCAATCTCGTCGGCGACTGGGCGAACTGGGAGGAGTTCCG
>DATADI010000362.1:0-29046 GCA_036258615.1 Thermomonospora sp.
GGGGGGTGGGGCGCGACGCGGTCGACAGGGTGACCGCCAGCAGCGCGGTGGCCGCGGCGGCGAGCGTGCCGGTGCGCCGGGCCAGCCCGCGCCGCGCCGCTCTTCGCGGGGCGGCACCCGGGCCGGCCGGCGTGCTCCCTCGGTGCTTCCACCTCATGAGGTCTCCTCCTCGGACAGGGGGGCGAGGTTTCCGGCTGTCACTCTGACGGCGGCCCGGCACACCTGCTATGGACCTCGGTGCGCGCTTCCGGAGCCGTTCTTGGCAACCGTACGCACACTGTTCGGCGCACTGTACGACACAACGGGCCTTCACCGGCCCGTTCACGGATCCGTACACTGTGTCCGACTTGACGACCCACCAGGTGGCGCCCGGGCGTACGGGGCCTCGCCGCTGACCAGAAAGTGGCCCGGAAGCGTGACGCGCAGCACCGTTGTCGACGAGGTCACCGACAAGATCGCCTTCCAGATCGCCTCGGGACGGCTGGAGGCCGGGGAGAGCCTGCCCTCCATCCGGCGGCTGGCCGGGGACCACGGCATCAACCCGTCCACCGTCCAGCTGGTGCTGGGGCGGCTGCGGGCGGCCGGGTTCGTGGAGGCCCGGCACGGGGTCGGGGTGGTGGTCCGCGACATCCAGGCCTACGGCGGGATCGAGACCTGGCAGTACCTGATCCGCTTCGCCGGACGGCTGCCCGACCTGACCGTGCGGATCGTCCAGGACATCCTGGAGACGCTGCGGATGTACTACTCGGCCTCGGCGGCGAAGATCCTCGCCGACCCGGCCGTCTACGACCCCGGCCCCGCGCGGCGCGCGCTGCACCGGCTGGAGTTGCTGGCCAGCGGTGACGACGCCACCCCGGCCGAGGTCCACAAGTGCGTCCTGCAGATCCTGCGCACCAGCACCGTCGCGCTCGGCGGCAGCATCACCCTGGCCGTGCTCAACTCCCTCGGCGCGATGCTCGGCGAGATCCCCGAGGTGCTGGAGACCCTCTACGGCGACCCCGGGGTGCACGCCTGGTGGTGGGGCCAGGTCATCACCGCCTGGGAGACCGCCGACGGCGAGCTGGCCCAGAACACGATCGCGCTGCTCGACGACTGGCACGTCCAGATCCTCGACAACCTCCGCGTCCGGCTCACCGCCCAGCCCTCCTGACCGCCGCCGCGTACGCGGCTCGGCGTATCCGGGATGCCGCCCGGCGGACGACGCGGGACGACGCGCCCGCCCCGCATGATGATCGGGCGCGGGTTTCACGTGAAGCCTTGATCGCCGTGGCCCGCCGCCGTCTCCGGAGCACGCCAGTCGAGAGGACCACCGGGCGATGAGCACCGCGACCGAGGCCGCCGCCACCGACACCGTCGCCGTACGACCGCCGCGCTGGCGGCGGCGGGTCCGGCGGCTCCTCATCGCGCTGGTGGCCCTGCTGACCGTGACGACCGGGGCGTCGCTGGTCTTCAACGCGGTCACCGCCGAGCGCGCGGAGCCGCCGCCCGGCCTGACGTACGTGCAGGCCGCCGACGTGAAGACCCGGTACCGCACCTGGGGCACCCGTGGGCGGCCCGTCGTCCTCGTGCACGGAGCGTTCGAGTCCGCCGACACCTGGGCCCGGCTGGCTCCGCTGCTGGCCCGGGACCACCGGGTGTACGCGCTGGACCTGACCGGCTCCGGGTACAGCGCCCGGCGCGGCCCGTACACCACCGGGCACCTGGCCTCGCAGCTGCTGGGGTTCCTGGACGCCATGGGGCTGACCGGGGCGGGGCAGCGGCCGGTGCTCGTGGGGCACTCCAGCGGCGCCGCCGTCGTCGCCGAGGCCACCCTGCGGGCACCCGGCCGGATCGGTGGGCTGCTGCTTCTGGACGGCGACGCCCTCGACACGGGCGCGGGCTCCCGCACACCCGTCACGCGCCTGTTCATCGACCCCTACCGGACCACGCTGCTGCGGCTCGCGCTGGGCTCCGACTGGCTCATCCGCACCATCTACGAGAGCCAGTGCGGGCCCGCGTGCCCCTCCCTGGACCGCGCCGGGGTGGACGTGTGGCGGCGTCCGTACCAGGTCGCCGGTGCCGAGCGGGGCGTGTGGGAGAGCGTGGCCGCCGGAGGGCCGGGGCTGCCCGCGGACCGTGTGGCGCTGCTGCGCGGCACGGGGGTGCCCGCGTCGGTGGTGTTCGGGGCCGACGACGACGTCTTCAGCGCGGACACCCCCGCCGAGACCGCCGCCCGGGTCGGCGCGCCGCCCCCGACCCTCGTCCCGGGAGCCCGTCACCTGCCGATGATCTCCCACCCCGACACGGTGGCCGCCGCCGTCCGCGCCCTCGTCGCCCGCGCCGGACGCTGACAACCTCGGGGAACGGTTTCAGCGTGCCCACGGAAACCGGATGTTTCTGAGGTAACGTGGTGATATCCGGCCACGACGACATCCCATCCTGAGGGACCCGCCGCACCGGCTCACCCCGCAAAGGGGGATGTCATGCCGATCTCGCAGCGCGGCCACCGCCCCGCCCACTGGCCCGTACGGCCCGCCCGGCCCCGCCCGGCTCCCCGGACCTCCCGGATGACCCCGTTCTGGCCCCTCGTCATCGCAGCGGGCACCGCACTCGTGTTCGTCGTCTTCTGGGCCCAGGCCACGCCGCTGCTGGCGCTCGTCATGGCGCTGGCGACCCTCGCCGCCGGCAGCGTCCTGGTCACGCTGGTGACCGGCACCGCCTGGCTCACCCGGCTCGCCCGGCTCGCCCGGCTCCGCACGTTCCCGCGGCCCTGACCCGATCTCGTATCCGGCACCCTTCCAGGCCGCCCGCGGCCGGAAAGCAGCGATGGCCATGTGGAACACCGCCCAACGCATGACGACGATCAGCCTCACGCCGCCCACGACACCGCGGCTGCGCCTGCACCCGCCGCGCCCCGCCGGGCTGCCCCGGCCGCTGCTGGACGGCGGGTGGTGGCCCCGGTCGGGCGACCCGGTCGCCGAGCTGCCCGGGCTGGTCCTGGCCCTGCAGACGCACACCTCCGACGTGCACGGCCCGATCGTCCACGTCCTGCTGCGGATCGCCGACTGGGACGGCCGGCCCCGCCGGTTGCGGGTCGACGGCCCGGCCGAGAGCCGGGTGGTGCGGCTGAGCTGGTTCGACAGCCTGCCCGCCGGGCTGCTCACCGCGATCAGCGCCGACGGTCACCGCCTGGACCTGGTCACCGTTCCGGCGTCCAGCCCCCCGCACACGGCCCACGCGGTCATGGAGCTGGCCGCCCACACCGCCAACCACCTGCGCACACCCGCCCTCCTGGCCACGCTCGGCCGGAGGGACGCGGCCGAGACCGAGGCGACCCGGAGCACCTGGGAGTCCGAGGGCGGGCAATGGCGCGGACGTTCCACGACCACCACGATCGGAGACCTCTCATGACCCTCGACTCCCCCGTACGGGCACCCACCGAGGTGACCATGCCCGTTCCCCGGCGGCGCGGGCACACCATCGTCGCCCTGCACGGCGACCTCGACACGGCCGCCGCGCCCGCGCTGCGCGAGCACCTGGTCGGCGTGCTGCGGCACAGCGCCCGGCTGCTGACCCTCGACCTCGGCGAGGTGCCGTTCTGCGACTCGGCCGGGCTGGCGGTGCTGCTCGGCACCCAGCGCCGCGCCGCCGTGCTCGGCGTCACGCTGCGCCTGGCGGCGCCCCGGCCGCAGGTCGCGACGCTGCTCCGGGTCACCGGGCTCGACCGCGCCCTCACCGTCAGCGCCGATCTCCATCCCGTGCCTTCTCCCGTGCTCCGGTCCCGGACCGGTTCGGCCGCATGAGCAGCTGACCGCCGGGCACACGATGGGGGAGGATGACGACGACACCGCGTCAGGGTCGGTTTGTGATCGGAGAACGCTCATGACCATCACGACGGCACCACCGGGGGTGCGCGTCGGCCGCTGGCAGTTCCCGGGCGGGCGGGCGGCGGTCGCGCACGCCCGCCGGACGGTCCACCGGGCGCTGCGGGGATGGGGCCTGGGTCCGGCGGCGGGTGACCTCGCCGACCACCTGGCACCGCTCGTCCAGCGGCTCGCCGCCCGCACCGGCGGGCGCGGGCGCGGCCACGTCCACCTGCGGCTCGAACTGCGGCCGACCGACCGGCTGGTGCTGGGCGAGGTGCACGCCGACGTCCCCGACGCGCCGGAGCCCGAGGGTCCGGCGTCGGCCGACGAGCGTGACCGCGGCATCATCGCCCTCACCTACGGCCGCCGTCCCGCCCGCGACGGCACCGCCACCTGGTACACCCACGCCTTCACCTGGTGGCAGCCGGGCACGGTCCCCGCCGACCGGTGACGGCTACCCGCCGAAGTCGGCCGGGACGCGCAGGGCGAGGAGGGCGATGTCGTCGTTGTTGCCCGGGGGCATGCGCGTGAGGATCTCGTCGCAGAAGTCGTCCAGGGGCCGGTCGGCGAGGGCCGCCGCGTGGCGGCGGAGGCGGCCGAGCCCGGTGTCCAGATCGGTGCCGGGCAGCTCGACCAGGCCGTCGGTGTACATGAGCAGGGTCGAGCCGGGCGGCAGCGAGGCGGTGGCGTCCGGCCGTGGCGCGTCCCTGAGGTGGGTGCCGAGCAGGAGGGACTGTCCCTGCTCCAGGTACTCGGCGCGGCCGTCCGGGGTGACCAGGAGCGGCGGGGGATGGCCCGCGCTGGTCCAGCGCAGCCGCCAGGGGCCGGTGGGCGGGCCCTCGATGCGCGCCAGCACGACGGTCGCCATGAGCACGTCGGTGAGGGCGGGGACGGCGTCGTCGAGGTGGTCCAGGACGGTGCCCGGCGGCCCGCCGCGGTCCCAGGCCAGGGCCCGCAGGATGCCGTGGAGCTGCGCCATGCCCGCCGCGGCGGTCAGGTCGTGGCCGATGACGTCGCCGATGACCAGCGCGGTGGCGCCGTCGCGCAGCGGGAACGCGTCGTACCAGTCGCCGCCGACCTGCGCCCCGGCGGGGGCGGGCCGGTAGCGGGCGGCCAGGCGCAGCGGCCCCGGCTCCGGCAGCGGGGTGAGCAGGTTGCGCTGCAACGTCTCGGCGATCTCGCGCTGGCGGCCGAACAGCCGGGTGTTGTCGACGATCGCGCCGACATGACGGCCGATGTCCACGGCCAGGGCCAGGTCGGCGGAGTCGAACGGCCGGGCGGGATCGGTGCGCACCAGCGTGAGGGCCCCGGTGATCTGCCGGGGGGTGCCCAGCGGCACGATGACGGCGGACGTCGCCGCCAGCGCCTGCAGGAACCCGGTCTGGACGGCGGCCAGCGGGGAGTCCGGCGGCGCGGTGATCTCCCGCGGCCCCAGCAGGACGGGCTCGCCGCCGTGCAGGACCCGGACCAGCGGCGAGCGGGACCGCTCGCGCAGCGTCGGCAGGGCCCCCTGCCAGGCCTCCTGGTCGATGTCGCGCCCCCGGGGGCCGGTGACCGCGACCCGGCGGACCTGCCCGTCCTCGATGCGCAGGTCGGTCGCCGCCCAGTCGGCCAGCCGGGGCACCAGCAGGCGGCCCAGCCGGCTGAGCGCCTCCTCGGTGTCCAGGGTCTGGGCCAGCGCCGAGGTGATCTCCGAGACCAGCGCCAGCCGTCCGGTGCGGTCCTCCAGGGCGATCATGTGCGCCACGCGGTCCTCGTACGCCTCCCGGCTGGCGGAGGTGTCGGCGAACAGCACGGTCATGCCGACCACCCGGCCCTCCCTGGTCACCGGGGCGGTGGACCAGGTGACCGGGATCAGGTGCCCGTCCCGGTGCAGGAAGCTGTCGGTCTCACCGAGCGCCGTGGCGCGGCGGGCGAGGGCGGCGCGCAGGGAGCACCGCTCCCGCTCGATCCTCCCCCCGTCGGCACGGCGGTGCAGCAGGTCGTGGAAGTCCTCCCCGGCCATCGCCTCGCCGGTACGCCCCAGCAGGTCCTCGGCCGGGACGTTGACGGCCCGCACCCGGCCCGCCGTGTCCAGCACGGCGAGCGCCGCGCCGAGGTGATCGACGACCTCGTGCCAGAAGCCCGGCTCGGCCGCCCACGACCTCGGTGGCGAGCCCCCTGACATCACGCCCCCACCTTGGTCACCCGCTGATCGTACGGGCCGTACCCGGGCCGGGCCCGGTTCATGTGCGGCTCCTGTCCGGGGCGGCGTCGTCGCGGGCCGGGCCGCGGCGGACCCGCACCGCGCCGGGGTGGGCGCGTTCCTCGGGATGGGCGCGGACCCGCAGCATGCTCGCGATCGTGGTGACGACCAGGATGAGCAGGATGAGGGCGAGCGAGAGCGGGGTGGGGATCTCCGGCACGGCCGCACTGACGTCCTGGTGCAGGAACAGCAGGACGAGCTTGACGCCGATGAGGCCCAGGATCAGCGACAGCCCCACCGACAGGTAGACCAGCCGTTCCAGCAGTCCCTCGATGAGGAAGAACAGCGCGCGCAGGCCGAGCAGGGCGAAGGCGTTGGCGGCGAACACGATGAACGGCTCGCTGGTCACCCCGAACACGGCGGGGATGGAGTCCAGCGCGAACAGCAGGTCGGTGCTGCCGATGGCGAGGAAGACCAGCAGGACGGGGGTCACCACCCGCCGCCCGTCCTCGACGGCGAACATCGCGCCGCCGTGGTATCCGGTGCCGACCGGCATGATCGACCGCACCCGGCGGACCAGCCAGGTGTCCTCGACGTCGGGTTCCTCGTTCCGGTGCCGGATGAGCTGCACGGCGGTCCACAGCAGCACCAGCCCGAACAGCAGGAAGGTGAAGGAGAACAGGCTGATCGCCGCCGCCCCGGCGGCGATGAACACCGCCCGCAGGCCCAGCGCGAACGCGATGCCGAACAGCAGGATCTTCTGCCGGTACTCGGCGGGCACGGCGAACCGCCCGAAGATGATCGAGAAGACGAACAGGTTGTCCACCGACAGGCTCTTCTCCACCACCCATCCCGCGAAGTACTCGGTGCCCGCCGTCCCCCCGGCGACCGCCCACAGGACCAGCCCGAATCCGACCGCGACCGCGATGTAGAACACCGACCACGCCGCCGCCTCGGCCAGCCCGACCGCGTGCGGGCGGCGCACCGCCACCAGCAGGTCGAAGCCGAACAGCGCGACGATCAGGCCGATCATCGCCGCCCAGCCCTCCCACGCGAAGCCGTTCACCACGGCCTCCTCTCGCCGCGCCCGTGGTCGGAGTTATGTCCGCGGCCCGCCGCCGGAACCCCCGCCGCGCGGGCGCCGGTTCGGGCGTAGGGTGGAGGCACCGAGGGTCAGTCGCATGCCGGCAGCCGAGGTCGGCGTCGCCCCTGGGGATCGACGAGCCGGCTCATCGAGCCGAGGACGGGGCCGACGTCATGGCCCACGACACCGACGATTCCACCGCCGCCCGCGTGACGGCGCCCCCCACCGCACCCCGGCCGTCCACGGCCCGGCTGAGCCTGGCGGCGGGGTCGGCGCACCGTGGAGCCCTGGACGGCGGATGGTGGCCGCGCTCGCGTGACGCGCGGGCCGAGCTGGCGGAGCTGGTCGCCGCGCTGGCCGAGCATCTGGGCAGGGTCACCCACCTGGCGCTCGACCCCGAGTGCTGGGAGCAGGTCCCCGACCACGTCACCGTCGCCGGGCGGCAGGTGAAGGTGGGCCCGTTCCCCGGGCTCGGTCACATGATCGCCGTGATCCGGGGACGGCGGGAGACCTTCCTGCTGCTGGTGATTCCGCCCGAGGCGGAGGAGTCCCGCGCGCGGGCCGCGCTGAGCGGATCGGCGGCCGGGGCCGCCAGTGGCCCGGCCGAGGAGATCCTGACGACCTGCGACATCCGGGCCTCATAGGGCGGGCGAGAGCCTTCCGGGCCCGGGGCGGTGGGCCAGGTCGGCGCGCAGGCTCGCCGCGTCCGTGAACAGGAGGGCGCGGATGCCGAACGCCTCGGCGGCCCGGACGTTCTCCTCACGGTCGTCCACGAACAGCACGTCGCCGGGTGCCGCGCCGAGCCGTTCGGTGAGGTGGCGGAAGATCTCCGGGTCGGGCTTGGCCAGCCGCAGGTCGGCGCTGAAGAGGCGGTGCCGGAACAGCGACGCCCAGGGACGGTCGTCCACCAGCCGGGCCAGCTCGGCGGGCGCGTTCGACAGCAGGGCCAGCCGGGCGCCGTCCCCGGCCAGCTCGGTCAGCACGGCGACGGTGTCCTCGTTGGTGTAGCCCCAGGTGCGCAGGTCGAGCGGTACGAGGACCTCGACCAGGTCGGCGTCCACGGGGACGTCGAGGTGCTCGCCGACCGTGCGCCAGAACCCGGCGGCGGTCACCTCGCCCAGGTCGTACGGCGGGCGGTGCTCCCAGTAGACCGGCCAGAACCGGTCCGCCGCGACGCCCAGGGTCTGCGGCAGCAGGACGCCGACGTCGGGCGGGGTGAGGCTGATGACCCCGGCGTAGTCGAACACGATCCAGTCCATGGCGGGCCCTCCTTGGTCGTCCCGATTGACTTTCTAACACACGACTTGTTTGATTGCACATGTGGAAAGTTCAGAACGGGTCGCCGCGCTCATCGAACGGTTGCGGACCACCGAGCACGTCACCGTCGGCGAACTCGCGGCGGAGACCGGGGCCTCGGAGATGACCATCCGGCGCGACCTGGACCAGCTCGCCGACCGGGGCGTGCTGCGCCGGGTGCGGGGCGGGGCGGTGAGCCTGCTGCTGCGCGGCGAGGCCATGCCGTTCGCGGTGCGCGAGCACGAGGCGGTGGAGACCAAACGGCGCATCGCCGAGGAGGTGGACGCGCTGCTCGCCGACGGGGAGGCGGTGATCCTCGACGGCGGCACGACCACGCTGACCATCGCCCGCACGGTCGCCGGGCGGCGGCTGACCATCGTCCCGCTGGACCTGCACTCGGCGAACGCGCTGAGCGGCGCGCCTCAGGTGCGGCTGCTGGTGCCGGGCGGCCGGACGACCCCGGGCGCGCTGGCGTTCACCGGGCCGCTCACCGAGGCGTCGCTGGCGTCGCTGCGCGTGGACACCGTCGTGCTGGGCGTGTGCGGGCTGTCGGCCGAGCACGGGCTGACCGCGCACGACCTCGACGAGGTGCCGGTCAAGCGGGCCGCCATCGCGGCGGCGCGGCGGGTCGTCGCGGTGTGCGACGGGGCCAAGTTCGGGCGCACCGGCCTCGGGCTGGTCTGCCCGGTCACCACGCTCGACGTGGTGGTCACCGACCGGTCGGCGCCGGAGCCCGCCGTCGCCCGCCTGCGCGACGCGGGGGTCGAGGTCCGCCTCGTCTGATCGGCGTTTCAGGCGGCCCCGCGTGGGCGCAGCACTGTGGCGCGGCCCTCCGAGGCGGTGTCGATGACCTCGTCCAGCACGTCGCGGGAGCGGCGGAGGTCGGCGATCATGCGGTCGATGCGCTCCCGTTCCGCGGCCAGCTCGGCGACCAGCCGGGGGGTGGCGATCTCGGACGGGCCGCCGTCCGCGTCGCGCATGCAGGGCAGCAGCTGCGCGATCTTCGCGCTGTGCAGGCCGGCCGCGAACAGCTCCTGGATGCGGATCACCCGGTCGACCGCGCTCTCCGGATAGTCACGGTGACCTCCGGGCGTCCGGTCGGGCCGCAACAGGCCCTGCTCCTCGTAGTACCGGAGGGATCGCTCGCTCACCCCGGTGCGCCGGGCCAGTTCGCCGATCCGCATGCCCCACCTCCACGCACACCCGAACCCGACATCGATGGTACGTGGGAGGTGTTCCGGCTCCGCGAAGGGTGTGGGACGTCCGCGGAGCCGGACACGCCCAGGTCTCTTCCCCGTCGGCGGCGTTCGTCACCTCTCCGGACACAGGAATGATCGTCGCCCTCCGGGTACATCCATGACGTGGCAGTCACGAGATGACGCGGACGACGGGGTGTGATGAGAGATGCTGGTCGACAGGCCGCAACTGGACGTCACGACGACCGAGGGGCGGGGGGACGCCGAGGGCTGGGTGGTCGTGCGCGCCGCGGGGGAGCTGGACCTGGCCACGGTGGAGGTGCTGACGAACCACATCACCCGGCTGGCGGTCACCCGCCGCTCGCCCCGGGTGGTGCTCGACCTGGCCGACCTGCGGTTCTGCGACTCCTCGGGGCTGAGCGCGCTGATCCGCTGCCACCGGAGGCTGCGCGCCGCGACCGGAGCGCTGGTCCTGTCCGGCCTCACCGGCCAGCCCCTGGAGCTGCTGACCCGTACGGGGCTGGACGGGCTGTTCGTCCTGGCCCCCGGACCCGACGAGTTCCGGCCCGAGCACTGACCGGCCCGCGCGGTCGTGTGACGTTCGCCGATCGCCCGGTGCGGGTCCGCCCGCGTCGGCGAGGGTCGAACCCATGACCCGAGTACACGGCGAGGAGAACGACCGGGCCGCCGCGGACGCCGACCCGCCGGGGGGACGGCGGATCGTCGCGGCGCTGGCGGTCAGCCAGACCGCGGGCTACGGGGTGCTGTACTACACCTTCGCGGTGCTGCTCCCGGAGATGCGCGCCGACCTGCGCACCGGCACCGCCCAGATCACCGGCGCGCTCACCCTGGCGCTGCTGGTCGCCGCCGTCGCCGCGGTGCCGGTCGGCCGCCACCTGGACGCGCACGGTGGCCGCGGCCTGATGACCGCCGGGTCGGTCGTCGCCACGGCCGGGGTCGCCGCCTGGTCCGGGGTGCAGAACCTCTGGCAGCTGTACGCGGTGTTCACCGTGCTCGGGCTGGCCTCGTCCATGGTCCTGTACGAGGCGGCGTTCGCGGTGGTGGTCGCCTGGTTCACCCGGGGCCGCTCCACCGCCCTGCTGGTGATCACCGTGGTCGCCGGGTTCGCCGCCACCATCTTCATGCCGCTCACCGGCTGGCTCACCGACGCGTACGGCTGGCGGACCGCGCTGCTCGTCCTCGCCGTCGTGCTCGGCGCGCTGACGATCCCCCCGCACCTGATGGTCCGCCGTCCCCCGGCCGCCCCCGCCCGCCGGACGGCGGAGGACGCCGCCGAGCGCCGCACCATCGCCCGGGCGGCCCTGCGCGACCCGGTCTTCTGGCTGCTGGGGGCCGCGTTCTTCGCCCAGAGCGCGGCGGTCGCCGTGGTCGCCGTCCACCTGGTCGCCTACCTGGTGGAACTCGGCCACCGCGCCGCGTTCGCCGCCACCGTCACGGGCCTGCTCGGCGTGCTGTCGGTGTCCGGACGCCTGGTGACCACGGCCGCGTCCCGCCGGTTCTCCACCGCCCTGGTCACCGCCGCCGTCTTCGCCCTCCAGGCCGCCGCCGCGCTCGCCCTCCCCCTGGTCGGCACCACCACGGCCGGAGCCGTGACCTGCGTCCTGGCCTTCGGCCTCGGCTTCGGCGTCGCCACCATCGCCCGCCCCGCCCTGCTCGCCGACACCTACGGCACCACGGCGTACGCCACCCTGTCCGGCATGCTCGCCCTCCCGCTGGTCGTCGCCAAGGCCACCATGCCCCTCGCCGCCGCCACCGTCCGCGGCCTCACCGGCAGCTACACCCCGGTCATGACCGCCACCGCCGCCTGCTGCGCGGCGGCCGCCCTCGGCCTGACCGCCGTCCACCACCGAACGAACGCCCGCCGACCCTCTGGAGCCACCCCCCACTAACCCGGGACGCGTCAGCGGCCGACCGGCCGATGCGGGAGCCGCGGGGGTCCGAGGCCGCTGAGGATCAGGTCGGCGGACGGGCGGACGGCGGGGTCCTTGGCCAGGGCGACGCCGACCAGGGAACGCAGCGGCTCGGGCAGGACGCTCAGGTCGGGCTGTGTGTTCAGCACACGGTGCACGATCGCGGGAAGGCTGTCCGGAGGGAAGAGGTCGCGGCCGGTGGCGGCGAACAGGACGATGGCGCCCCAGCCGTAGATGTCGGAGGCCGCCCCCAGCGGCAGGCACCGCAGGAACTCCGGCGCGATCCAGACGAGGGCCCCGGCTCCTCTGGGGGCCCGCGCGAGGTGCCCTGCCCCGTTGCGTACGGCGCCGAAGCCGGTGAGGCGGGGGCCTTCGAGGGCGACCAGCACGTCCCCCGGCCAGGGGCAACCGTAGACGAGACCCGCCGCGTGGAGGTCGGCCAGCGCCGCGGCGGTGTCGACCGCCAGGCGGCGCAGGGTGCCACCGGCGAGCGGAGGACCAACACTCAGCGTCGCGAGCAGGTTCGGGCCTTCGATGAACTCGACGGCGACGTAGGGCGCGGGCCCGTCCAGCCGCGCCCCAAGGACCCTCGCGATGTGCCGCGGCGCCGCGCGCCTCATGGCCTCGACATGGGCGGCGATCGGTGCCGGACCCTCGAGGGGACGCAGCGCCTTGACCGCCACCCGGGTTCCGTCGGGCGCACGGCCTTCGTAGACCACACCATGGGTTCCCTCCCCCAGACGCCCGGTCAGCCGGTACTCGTCCAGCCACCGTGGATCGTCGGGTTCGAGCGGTCTGGGCATGGGGCCTCCCGTCGGACAGCGTGGACGTACCACGGCAGGATCGAACGGAGCCCCGGAACCGGGAAGCGCCCATGATCGACTAATCGGGCATGACGTACTCAGGCGCTCCCCACGGCGGACATGCTAGCGGCCCGGACGCAAGGGGAGCCGGTCACGTCCATCTCGCGGGGATCCGCGCCGTGGCCGAACTGGCGGACGACGTGCCGGACCGCGCGTTCCGCCAGTCGTGCATCGACCTGCTGTGCTCCTACCTGAGGCTGGCGGAGACACCCGAGGTACGTCACGAGGTCATCGCCGTCATCACCGAACGGCTGCGCCCCACGGCACGCGTGTCCTGGCAGGGGCACGACTTCGATTTCAGCGGCCTCGTCTTCGACGAGGCGGACTTCAATGGCGTCATCTTCGCCGCCGATCCCGAGAACGGCCTGAAGGGCAGGGTCAGCTTCGCGGGCGCCGAGTTCGCCGGCGACCGGATCACCTTCGGCCGGGCCGAGTTCCTCGGCGGCACCGTCGACTTCACGGGCGCGAAGTTCACCTACGGCCGCGTCACCTTCGCCGAGGCGAGATTCGCCGGGGCCGTGGTCTCCTTCGAGGACATCGTGGCCACCGACTGCGCCGTGGAGTTCTGGGCCGCCGAGTTCGAGGACGGCCGGGTCTCCTTCAAGAACTCCGCCTTCACCAGCGGCATCACCTTCTTCTCCGCAAGGTTCTCCGGGGGAGTCACGGACTTCGAGGGGGCCAGGTTCGGCGGCGACATGGTCAACTTCTGGACCACGAAGTTCACGGGCGGCCTGGTCAGCCTCCGGCACGCCGAGTTCGGCGGCGAGGTCGTCGACTTCAGGCTGGCCGAGTTCACCGGCGGCACGGTCGACCTGCGGGGCACCCGCTTCACCAACGGCGGCGTCTACTTCTTCGCCACGAGCTTCACCGGGGGAACGGTCGATCTGACAGACGCGTCGTTCACCTGCGACGGGATCGCCTTCGACGGCGCGAGATTCCTCGGGGGACGCGTCGACTTCACCCGGGCCCAGTTCGACTGCGGCGTGGTCTACTTCGGGCTGGCCCAGTTCGCCGAGGGCACCGCCGACTTCGAAGGCACCACCTTCACCGGCGGCGCCGCCGACTTCCGCCACGCCATGGGAGCACCACCCCCGGGCCTAGCACCCGGCCCCTCAGTGATGCTCCCCGACGAATGGCCCCCCTTGCCCACCCCCGACACCCACTGACGACACCCGTCACCCACTCCCCGAGAACGACCGCACAAACGATCCCATCCAAGAACCGGGAAATGGGGGGTCTGGGGGGCCTCCCCCAGCGAGCGCAGGTTTCCGCGGCGGAGCGCCAGCGGAGCCGGGGAAACCTGGGCGCGGCGAGTGACCGCAGCGGAGCGCCAGCGGAGCGGAGGTCATTCGCCGCGCTTAGCGGGGGGCGTGGGGGGTCGCCCCCCACAATGAAACGCTCCCTTAGTTCTCTCTTCAGGACCTTGTGGCTGGGGCCCAGGGGAAGGGCGTCCACGAACTCGACGCGGCGGGGGTACTTGTGCGCGCCGAGCCGTTCGCGGCCGAAGGCGATCACCTCGTCCGCCGTGGGGGCCGGGTCCGCCGGGACGACCACCGCGCAGATCTCCTCGCCGCGGACCGGGTCGGGCACGCCGATGACGGCGACCTCGGCCACGCCGGGATGCCGCAGCAGGACCTCCTCGACCTCGCTGGGATAGACGTTGAACCCGCTGCGGATGATCATGTCCTTGGTCCGGTCGAGGATCGCGATGAACCCGTCGGCGTCCCTGACCCCGATGTCCCCGGTGCGGAACCAGCCGTCGACGAGGACGGCGGCGGTGGCCTCCGGGTTGCCGAGGTAGCCGGTGAACACGTTGTGGCCGCGGATCACGACCTCCCCGGTGGTCCCGGCGGGCAGCAGCACGATCCGGTCGGTCACCGTGGCGTCGGCGATCTCGACGTCGACGCCCCACAGCGGATGCCCGACCGTACCGGCGCGGGTGCCGAAGATCGGCTGGTTGACCGACGCGGTCGGCGAGGTCTCCGACAGGCCGTACCCCTCCAGCACGTCGGCGTCGAAGAGCGCGTTGAACGCCTCCAGCACCGGCAGCGGCAGGGACGCGCCCCCGGAGACGCACAGCTTGAGCTTCGGCAGCCGGTCCCGGTCGCGGGCGGCCTCGATCAGCCCGTGGTACATGGTCGGCACGCCGTGGAAGGTGTTGACGCCTTCGGCGAGCATGAGGTCGATGGCCTCGGCCGCGTTGAACCGGGGCTGGAGCACGAGGGTGGCCCCGGCCCGCCAGGTCGAGTTCATGCTGACGGTCTGGCCGAAGGTGTGGAACAGGGGGAGCGCCCCCAGCGCCACGTCGTCCGCGCGGACCTCGTTGGCGTCGAACGCGTTGACGGTCGCGTTCATCACCAGGTTGAAGTGAGTGAGCACCGCGCCCTTGGGGCGGCCGGTCGTACCGCTGGTGTAGAAGACGACGGCGGGGTCGTCCGGGACGCGGGTCACGAAGGACGGCAGCGGCTCGACGGCGGCGGCGAGGTCCTCCAGCCGGTCGTGCACGGCGCCGTCCGCAGACGGCCCGACGGTGTAGGTCTCGATGCCCACGCGCTTGGCGGCCTCCGCGCCGACCTGCGCGTTCAGGGTGTGGGAGAGCAGCAGCCGCGCGCCGCTGTCCCGCAGCACCCATTCCACCTCGTCCGCCGTGAGCAGCAGGTGGACCGGCACCACGACACCACCGGCGGCGAGGATGGCGTAGTAGGCGCGGGGGAATTCGGCGACGTTCGGGCACAGCAGCGCGACCCGGTCGCCGGGCCGTACCCCGGCGCGGACCAGCGCGGCGGCCTGGGCGAGCGCCTGCTCCCACAGGTCGGCGAAGGTGATCCGGCGGTCCCCCTCGACCAGGCCGACCTTGCCGGGGCGGCGGCGGGCGGCCTCGGCGAGCACGCTCGCCAGCGAGAGCGTCGCCACCGTCAGCCCACCTGCCCGAGCTTGGTGTAGCCCCGGAGCAGGTCACGGGAGATGATCAGCCGCTGCATCTCGTCGGTGCCCTCGAAGATCCGGTACAGCCGCACCTGGCGGTACCAGCGTTCGATCGGCAGTTCGCGGGTGTAGCCCATGCCGCCGTGGATCTGGAGCACCCGGTCGATCACCCGGTTGACCATGGTCGCGCCGGACAGCTTCGCCATGGACGAGGCGTGCCGGGGGTTGAGGCCCTGGTCGATGGCCCACGCGGCGCGCAGCACCAGCAGCCGGGCGGCCTCCAGCTCGACCTCCGAGTCGGCGATCATCCACTGGATGGCCTGGTTGGCGGCGATGGGCTTGCCGAAGGTCTGCCGGGTGTTGGCATAGTCGATCGCCATCTGCAGGGCCCGTTCGGCGATGCCGACGGCGTGCGAGGGGATGGTGTAGCGGCCCTTGCCGATCCACTTCATGCCCAGCTCGAAGCCCTGGCCGATCTCGCCGAGGATGTTGCGGGACGGCACCCGCACGTTGTCGAACACCAGCGCCGCCGGGCCGCCCTCGCCCATGGTCTGGATGAACTCCGACTTCCAGCCCATGTCCCGGTCGACCAGGAACGCGGTCGTGCCGCCGCCGCGCACGCCCTTCTCCTTGTCGGTGACCGCGACGACGATCGCGAAGTCGGCGTCGTTGCCGTTGGTGATGAACGTCTTCTCGCCGTTGAGGACCCAGTCGTCGCCGTCCTGGTGCGCGGCCATCTTGATGTTGGCGGCGTCGGACCCGGCGTCCGGCTCGGTGATGGCGAAGCAGGAGATCCGGTCGCCCGCGATGGTCGGCAGCAGGTACTCCTCCTTCTGCCGCTCGTCGGCGTAGTAGAGGATGTTGTCGGCCTCGCCGCCGAACCGGAACGGCACGAACGTACGGCCCAGCTCCGTCCAGATGAGCGACTGGGTCACGGCGGGCAGGTCCATGCCGCCGTACTCCTCGGGCGTGGACAGCCCCCAGAAGCCGAACTCCTTGGCCTTGAGCTGGAGGTCGCGCAGCTCGTCGCGGGTGAGGCCGACCTGGTGGAGGCGTTCGCGGCGGAGCACCTCCTGCTCCAGCGGCATGACCTCCCTGGTGATGAAGGCCCGGGCGGTGTCCCGGATGGCCTCCTGCTCCTCGGTGAGTCCGAAGTCCATGGCTAGCGTGCTCCTCCGTTGACGTACAGGGTCTGGCCGCTGACGTACGAGGCGTCGTCGCTGGCCAGGAACGCGATGACGGCGGCGACCTCCTCGGGCCGCCCGACCCGGCCGAGCGGGGTGCGCTCGGCGGCGAGCCGCTGGTGCTCCTCGGGGCTGACACCGACCCGCTCGGCGGTGGCGGCGGTCATCGCGGTGGCGATGTAGCCGGGGGCGACCGCGTTGACGTTGATGCCGAACGGGCCCAGCTCGATGGCCAGGGTGGCGGTGAGGCCCTGGATCCCGGCCTTGGCGGCGGCGTAGTTGGCCTGGCCCCGGTTGCCGAGCGCGGACCGGCTGCTGAGCGAGACGATCTTGCCGTACCGCTGCCGCACCATGTGCCGCTGGGCGGCCTGGCAGCAGTGGAACACGCCGGTGAGGTTCACCCCGAGCACGGCGTCCCAGTCGGCCTTGGGCATCTTGAACAGCAGGTTGTCGCGGGTGATCCCGGCGTTGTTGACCAGGACGTCCACCCGGTCGAGCCGGTCGAAGGCCGCGTCCACGGCGGCCTGGTCGGTGACGTCGCAGTCGACGGAGGTGGCGGCCTCGCCGATCTCCTTGGCGGTGTCGTCGGCGCCGCCGAGGTCCAGCAGCACGACCCGCGCGCCCTCCTCGGCCAGCAGCCGTGCGGTGGCCGCGCCGATGCCGCGCGCCGCGCCGGTGACGACGGCGGTCTTTCCGGTGAACCTGCCCATGCTCGTCTCCCTCTTGTCAGAACGCGGCCACACCGGTCAGCGCGCGGCCGATCAGCAGCCGGTGGATCTGGCTGGTGCCCTCGTACAGGGTCATGACCCGGGCGTCCCGCAGGTACTTGCCGACCGGGTACTCGTCGATGTAGCCGTAGCCGCCGAACACCTGGAGCGCGTCGTTGGCGGCGCGCACCGCCGCCTCGCTGGCGAACAGCTTCGCCTTGGACGACTCGGTGGCGAACGGCAGGCCCCGGTCGATCAGGTCGGCGACCCGCCAGGTCAGCAGCCGCGCGGCGTCCACGTCGAGGGCGATGTTGGCCAGCAGTTCCTGGACGAGCTGGTGACCGGCGATGGGCTTGCCGAACTGCTCGCGGTCGCGGGCGTACCCGACGGCCGCGTCCAGGCAGCCCTGGGCGATGCCGACGCACCCGGCGGCGACCGACATGCGGCCCTTGGCGAGCGCGGCCATCGCGACGGAGAAGCCCTTGCCCTCCGGCCCGAGCCGGGCGGAGTCGGGCACGCGCACCCCCTCCAGGACGAGTTCGGCGGTGGCCTGGCCGCGCAGGCCGAGCTTGCCGTGGATCTCCCGGGCGGTGAACCCGTCGGCGTCGGTCGGGACGAGGAACGCGGTGATGCCGCGATGCCCCTGGCCGCCGCTGCGCGCGAAGACGAGGGCGACGTCGGCCCAGGTGCCGTTGGTGATGAACATCTTGGTGCCGCTCAGCACCCAGTCGTCGCCGTCGCGGACGGCCTTGGTGGTCAGGTTGGCGGCGTCGGAGCCGATGCCGGGCTCGGTGAGCGCGAAACAGCCGAGCGCCTCACCGGAGGTCAGCCGGGGCAGCCACGCCCGCTTCTGCTCCTCGTCGCCGTACGTCCCGATGGACTTGGCGACCAGGCCGAGGGACACCGACACGATGCCGCGCACCGCCGAGTCGCCCCGGCCCAGCTCCTCCAGGACCAGGCAGTACGACAGGTGGTCGCCGCCGGACCCGCCGTACTCCTCGGGCAGCGTCATGCCGAGGAACCCCAGCTCGCCCAGCCTGCCGATGATCGCGCGGTCCACGCACTCGGCCCGGTCCCAGGCGGCGGCGTGCGGCACGATCTCCCGGTCGACGAACTCGGCGGCCGTCCGCCGCAGCGCGTCCTGCTCCTGTGACAGCTCCAGGTTCATGAGCCACCGCCCTCGAAAACTAGCGACGCAAGTTTCATGCAGGCTAACCCGGCATAAACTAGCGGCGCAAGTTTCGGCGGGGATGGGAGAATGGCCCGCCGACGCGAACCCCAGGGAGGTGCCCGTGGCCCGGCCCCGCCAGCCGCTGCTCAGCCGTGACCGCATCGTGGCGGCGGCGCTGGCGCTGGTGGACGCCGAGGGCCTGGAGGCGGTCTCCACCCGGCGGCTGGCCGCCGAGCTGGGGGTCAGCGGCCCGTCCCTGTACAACCACGTCGCCACCAAGGACGAACTGCTGGACGCCGTGGTCGACGCGGTCCTCGGCGAGGTGGACCTGTCGATGTTCCCCGACCCCGACTGGCGGACCTCGCTGGAGTCGTGGGCGCGCTCCTACCGCGCCGCCCTGGCGGCCCACCCGAACGTCGTCCCGGCCCTGACCCAGGGCATGGGCCGCCGCCCGAACGCGCTGCGCCTGGCCGACGCCGTCTTCGGCGGCCTGGTCGAGGCGGGCTGGCCCCGCCGCGAGGCCACCCGGGTCGGCGCGCTGATGCGCTACTTCATCACCGGCTCCGCCCTGGGCTCGTTCGCCAAGGGCTTCCCCGACGACGCCCGCGTCTACGAGGGCGCGTACCCGCACCTGAGCGAGGCCCACCTGCTCGCCCGCCGCCAGCGCGAGATCGACGAGAGCGCCTTCGAGACCGGCCTCCAAGCCCTCCTCGACGGCCTGGAACTCCGCTTCGCCACCCTCCGCACCGGCAACCGCCCCTGACCTCCCCCACCGCCACCGGGTCTGCCGGCACCGGCCCTCGGCGCCGGGCTCACCATCACCGGCTCCACCGTCGTCGGGTTGGCCGTCGTCGGGTGGTGGTCGTACCGCGTTCGGGGCGCTGCCGGATTTTCGGTGTCGGAGATGCCGCCTGGACTGCCCGACGTCCGGGGGGTCCGGCGTCGACGGCGCGCAGGCAGGGCCCCGGCGCGCCTGCTAGGGGGCGGTGAGCGGAGGTGGCGGCGTGGCGAGGATGCGGCTCAGGAGCATCTGCAGGAGTTCGTCGATGACCTCGTCGAGGGTGGCGTCGACCCAGCCGACGGCCCAGTCGTGCATGAGGCCGTTGATGGCCCCGATGAACGCGGCGGCGGGCACCCGGTAGTCGCGGGGCGGGATCTCGCCTCGCCGGACGGCCTCGGCGGCCTGGTCGCAGAGCAGGTCGATCCAGCGGGCCCGGCGGTCGAGGCGCTGCCGGTCCAGGCGGGCGCTGACGCCGATGACCTCGACGAACGCGATGCGCGTGTGGCGCGGGTCGGCGGTGGCCCCGGCGGCGTAGGCGCGGAACAGCCGGGTGTAGCGGTCGATCGGGGCCAGGTCCGCCACCTGCGGGAGGACGTCCAGGACGGCCTGCTCGGCAGCGTCGTTGACGTGCAGGTGGAGTTCGGCGAGCAGGTCCTCCAGGGTGCGGAACTCCTCGTAGAACTGGCGGGTGGACAGCCCGGCGGCCCGGCACACGTCGATGATCTTCGTGGCCCGGTAGCCGGGACCGGCCCCGAACAGGTCCAGGCCGGCCTTCAGGAACCGCCGGCGGCGCTCGGCCTGCCGTTCGGCCGCCGACCTGCCCCCATAGCGGCCCGCCGCCGGTGTGATCCTCCCCGCCACCGCGCCCTCCGCTCCGTGATGCACCGATTTTCGCCCATCGGGGGTTGTGGCGGGGGTCACGCCTGTTTACGATCAACTCACCCAAGTTTGAATACGGCGATATTCAGACTAGCCCCCCGCAGCCGCCGTTCCGGCTCCCCCCGCCCCTCCCCACCCCCCTGGAGTGAAGACCATGCCCGCATCGGCCCTCACCCGCCGCCGCAGATCCCTGCTCGGCGGCGCCCTCGCCGCCGTGACGGCCGCCGGTGCCGTCGTCGCCGGCGCCGCACCCGCCAACGCCGCGCCCGCCCTCCAGGAGGTGATGCTCGTCGGCAACAACTGGGAAGGCACCGCCGACGTCATCAGGTCCACCGGCGACTTCGCCAGGCTTGGCCGGATCAACCTGATCCCCGACAAGGACCAGCGGTTGCGCGAGATCTACCTCAACCCGGTCCGGCTGGCCTTCTTCCTGGGCATCCGGCACACCGTCGGCGAGGGCCACGACCAGTACGTCGACGACATGTACACCACCCCCGACGGCTCGGCCATCGTGGTGTCCCGCCCCAGCTTCGCCGACGTGGCCTCCATCGACACCGCCACCGGCGCACTCAGGTGGCGGTTCCCGGTGTCGGGCTTCCGGTCCGACCACATGGCCGTCTCCCCCGACGGCAACCGCGTGGCGGTGTCGGCCTCCACCGGCAACACCGTCCACGTCCTGGACATCAACACCGGACGGCAGGTCGGCTCCTTCGCCACCGGCGACAAGCCCCACGAGAACGTCTTCACCCGCGACGGCAAGATCTGGAACATGTCGATCGGCGAGGTCAACAACGACTTCGACGCCCCCCGGCAGGACTGGCTCAAGGGCGACCGCCGCATCACCGTCGCCGACGCCACCACCTACCAGCAGGTCAAGATCATCGACATGCGGCAGCGCCTGGACGCCTTCGGCCAGCGGGAGATGTCGGACGCGGTACGCCCGGTCGCCTTCACGCCCGACGAGTCCAAGCTGTACTTCCAGGTCTCGTTCTTCAACGGCTTCTTCGAGTACGACGTCCCCGGCGACCGGATCACCCGGATGAAGACCCTCCCCAAGAACCCGAACACCAGCGACGACCGCACCACCTTCGTCAACGACTCCCGCCACCACGGCATGTCCATGAACCCCGCCGGCACCAAGCTGTGCATCGCCGGCACCATGGACGACTACGCCACCATCGTCGACCGCGCCACCCTCCAGGAAGGCCCCCTGGTCCCGGCCTCCAAGCCCTACTGGGCCACCGTCAGCGGCGACGGCAAGGCCTGCGTCATCTCCGAGAGCGGCGCCGACCAGGTCACCGCCATCGACTTCGCCACCGGCCGCAAGATCACCTCCATCCCCGTGGGCGACCACCCCCAACGAGTCCGCATCGCCCACCTCGTCACGGGATGGCGACCCCCCACACCCCCGGCCTAGACGCGGTTCGCACGGTCACACCCATACTTCCCCGGCCCTTCAGGCGGGCGGCCCACAGCGGCAGCGAAGGGCCGTCCGCCTGAAGCACTCAGGACCGGTCGCGGGGGCCGGTCACGTTCCAGAATTCCTTCTCGTGGTGCATGCCTTCGAGGAAGCGGCGTTCCGCTGCGGCCTGGTCGGGAGCGGCCTCGTCGATCATCTCGCCGATCCGGCGGGCCAGGGCGGCGAACCCCGGGTCGGCGTAGGTGTCCACCCAGCGCCGGTACCGGGGCTCGGCCGGGGGGTCGGCCGCGAGGATCTGGCCGAGGGTCGAGTACCCCCACATGCAGGGGTACAGCGCCGCCAGCCCCTCCCCGTACGAGGCGGCCGAGTCGAGGAGGAACGCCGTGTAGGCGGCGCATGCCGGGCCCTTCGTCGCTCCCTCCAGGTCCGCCCCGAACTCGGCGGCCAGCGACCGGTGGAGCGACAGTTCGTCGTGAAACGTCGCGTACGCCAGGTCGACCAGGTCGCCCAGGTGCGCGTCCGGTGCCTGCCAGGCCAGCCGGGAGAACACCCGCACGTAGTCGAGCAGGAAGAGGTAGTCCTGCTCCAGCCAGGCCCGGAACACCCGTTCGTCCAGGTCGCCCCGCGCGATGCCCACCACGGTGGGGTGCGCCAACTGCTCCTCGACCAGGGGACGGCCGAGCTTCTCCAGGTGTTCCGCGATGCTCATGCCGGAAGTGTCACACGAAACCCGCGATGTGGGCGTACGGGTGAGTCACCCCTGGTCGGAGGTGGTGGGCCAGGCGGCCATGGCCAGTTCGGCGATGCGGAGCAGTTCCTTGGCGGTGGCGCCGTCCTGCGCCTGGCGGGACATGCCCTGGATGGTCGCGGCGTAGAACGCGCCGAGGCCCTCGGCGTCGGTTCCGGGGGGCAGCCGCCCGGCGGCGACGTCCTCGCGGATGCGCGACACGATGGCCTGCTTGCTGCGTTCCCGCAGGTCGCGTAGGGAGGTCTCGACCTCGGCGGACTCGGGGCCGCAGTTGGTGGCGGCGGACACGACCATGCAGCCGGGCGGGTGCGCCGGGTCGGAGTACTCGACGGCGGCCTCGCGCAGCACGCGTTCGACGGCCCGGCGGGCGGTCGGTTCCTCGGCCAGCGCGCGGGCGGTGAACGCGCCGTGGGTCCGCTGGTAGCGGGCCACGGCCTCGTCGAACAGCCGCCGCTTGTCGCCGAACGCGGCGTACAGGCTGGGCGGGCGGATCCCCATGGCGGCGGTGAGCGAGGCGACCGAGGTCGCCTCGTACCCGTGCCGCCAGAACTCGGTGACCGCGCGGTCCAGCGCGGCGTCCCGGTCGAACGCTCTCGGCCTCGGCATGGGCTCATTTTATAGCGTTCGCTAAGGAATGTGCTACGGTATGGGTTCTGTAACGTTCACTAAAGAAAGGAGCGGGCAGATGGGCGTGCTCACGGGCAGGACGGCGCTGGTCACGGGGGCGAGCCGGGGCATCGGCCGGGGGATCGCCGAGCGGCTGGCCGCCGACGGGGCGCTGGTCGCGGTGAACTACGCGCGCAACGAGGTCGCCGCCAAGGAGACCGTCGCCGCCATCGAGGCGGCGGGCGGCCGGGCGTTCGCCGTCCACGCCGCGCTGGGGACCGAGGGCGACGTCGAGGCGCTGTTCACCGGGCTCGACCGGGGGCTGCGCGAGCACGGCGCCGGGCCGGAGCTGGACATCCTCGTCAACAACGCCGGCATCAGCCCCGGCGGGAGCCTCGCGGAGACCACCGAGGAGCAGTACGACGAGGTCTTCGCCGTCAACGTGCGCTCGTTGTTCTTCCTCACCCAGCGGGCGCTGCCCCGGCTCCGCGACGGCGGCCGGATCATCAACATCACCTCCGGGGTCGTCCGGATCGCGTTCCCGGAGAAGATCTCGTACGCGATGTCGAAGGGCGCGGTGGACGTGTTCACCAAGGCCCTCGCCAAGGAGCTGGGCCCGCGCGGGATCACGGTGAACAACGTGGCCCCCGGCTATGTGGACACCGACATCAACGCCGACTGGCTGCGGGGCAACCCCGAGGCCGAGGCGTTCGCCGCCGGTGAGGCCGCCCTCAACCGGGTGGGGCAGCCCGACGACATCGCGGCGGCGGTGGCGTTCCTGGCCTCCGAGGACGGCCGCTGGGTCACCGGCACCACACTCGACGCCACCGGCGGCGCCCGCCTGTGACCCCTCGGTTCAGGGGGTCTCCTCCGCCTCCGTGAGCGCGGGGGCGGGGGACCGGCGGGCCCGCAGACGGCGGGCCAGCGGCTCGGCGGCGCGCGCCAGCAGGGGACCGGCGATGGCGAGGACGAGCACGTAGGCGGCGGCGAGCGGCCCCAGGTCCGGGTGCGCGCCGCCGGTGACGGCCAGGCCCGCGATGACGATGTTGAACTCGCCGCGCGGGGCCAGCGCCGCCCCGGCGCGGAGCCGTCCGGTGAAGGCGACCCCGGCACGGCGGGCGGCCAGCCACCCGGTGGCGAGCTTGGTGGCGACCCCGACCACCGCCAGGACCGCCGCCACGGCCAGCACCGGGGGCAGGTCGCCCGGGTCGGTGTGCAGGCCGAAGAAGACGAAGAACACCGCCGCGAACAGGTCCTTCAGCGGGGTCAGCATCTCGCGCGCGGTGTGCGCCAGCGGGCCCGACAGGGCGATGCCGACCAGGAAGGCCCCCACCGCCGCCGACACCTGGAGCTGCTGGGCCAGCCCCGCGACCAGCAGCGTCAGGCCCAGCACCTTGAGCAGCAGCACCTCGTCGCTGGGGCTGGCGACGAACCGTTCGACCAGCGTGCCGTGGCGGAGCGCGACGTAGAGGATCACGGTCACCGTGAGGGCGGCGACCGCCAGGCTCTGCGCCCCCGCGACCAGCCCCGCACCCGCCAGCACCGTGGTGAGGATCGGCAGGTACGCGGCCATCGCCAGGTCCTCGAACACCAGCACCGACAGCACGGCGGGCGTCTCCCGGTTGCCCAGCCAGCCCAGGTCGCCCATGACCTTCGCGGTGATGCCGGAGGACGTCACGTACGTGACGCCGCCCAGCGCGAGGGCGGCGACCGGGCCCCAGCCCAGCAGCAGCGCGGCGGCCACGCCGGGCGCGGCGTTCAGCACCAGGTCGGCCAGGCCCACCGGGGCGGAGGTGCGGAGCGTGCCGACCAGTTCGTCGGCCGTGTACTCCAGGCCGAGGGTGAACAGCAGCAGGATGACGCCCACCTCGGCGCCGATGGACACGAAGTCGTCACTGCTGGTCAGCGGCAGGATGCCGCCGGAGCCGAAGGCCAGCCCGGCGACGAGGTAGAGCGGGATGGCCGAGATGGAGAAGCGCACGGCGACCGCGCCGAGCAGGCCGAGGCCCAGGATGATCGCGCCGAGTTCGATCAGTGTCACGGCGACCGAGTGCATCGATCACCCGTCCGTGAGGATGCGGGCCACCGCGGCCGTCCCCTCGCCGGTGCCGACCACGACCACCGTGTCGCCCGCCGCGAACGCGAAGTCGGGGCGCGGGCTGGCCACCACCCCGCCGTCGCGCACCACCGCGACGATCGACGCGCCGGTCCGGGTGCGGGCCCGGGTGTCGCCCAGCCGCCGCCCGTCGTACGGCGACCCGGCGGCGATCGGGAGCTGCTCGGTGACCAGGCCCTCCACCTGCCGGTGCAGCTCGGCCAGCCGTTCCACGACACGGTCGGTGCCCAGCAGCTCGGCCAGGGCGTTGGCTTCCTCGGGAGTGAGCTGCACGGTCACCACACAGGAGTCGGGGTCGTCCTTGTCGTAGACCGCGAGGTCACGGCGGCCGTTGCGGTGGGAGACGACCCCGACCTGCCGCCCCCGGCGGGTCGTGAACACGTGCTGCAGGCCGATGCCCGGCAACGCCGTCCGCTCAACGTCCACTGTCGCTCCCATCGACACGCCGCATCGAGACGGACATCCCCGCGCCCCGACCCGTTCAGACCTACCACAACCGGCACAGATGCGACCAATCGGAGGTGAAGGCAAGGCAACTACTTGCCAAGTTGGCAAGTAGTTGCCTACGGTCAGGAAGTGGTGAATCCGGAAAGGGGAGCTGCCATGACGGAACGGGCGGACGCCGCCGCGGCGCTGGCCAGAGCCGCGTCGCTGCGCGCGGAGGTGCACCGCACGTCGCGGTGGTACATGCGCTATCTGCTGGTGTACGGAGTGGCGGCCTTCGTGACCACGCTGCTCGTCGGGATGCTGCCCGGCGCCGCCGGGGTCGGCGTGGCGATGGGCCTGTGGGCGGCGGTCATCGGCGGGCTGAGCGTCTACGCCGCCCGGCAGCGCGTCAGCCGCCGGGGCTTCGCGCGCCGGCACGGCGGGATCATCGGCGTGTGGGCCGCCCTGTACGGCGTGGTGCTGGCCGTGGGCGCGACCGAGTACCCGGGCGACCTCGCCTGGTGGCTGCCCGGCGCGGCGCTGGTCGCGCTGCCCGCCCTGGCCGGCGCGTACCCGGAGGCGCGCCGGTGAGCCACCCCCGACACCAGCTGGACGAGGTCATCCACTCGCCGGTCCGGTTCGCCATCGCGGCGTTGCTGGCGGCGGCGGAGAAGGCCGAGTTCGGGTACGTCCGCGACACCGTGGAGATCACCGACTCGGCCCTGTCCAAGCAGGTCGCCACGCTCGAGAAGGCCGGGTACGTCAAGGTCACCAAGGGCTACGTGGGCAAACGGCCCCGGACCTGGCTGTCGCTGACCCGCGCGGGCCGGACCGCCTTCGACGTCCACTGCGCCGCCCTGCGCGCCATCGCCGACACCAGCCGGACCCCGGAGACCGCCTAGCCGAGCCTGGCCACGTAGACGGTGTTGAGGGCCGTACGGTCCTGCAGGGGGTTGGGGAACTCCACCACCTCGGCACGGGCCTCGGCGAACACCCCGGAGAGCACGGCGGTGAAGTCCTCGTCCGGCGGGTCGTTCGACCACAACGCGAACACACCGCCAGGCACGAGGCGTTCGCTGAGTGCGCGCAGGCCCTCGGACCGGTAGAAGGCCGCGTGATGCGGATGCAGGACGTGACGTGGCGAATGGTCGATGTCGAGGAGCACCGCGTGGACGGGCCCCTCGAAGGGCAACGTGAAGAAGTCCCCCTGAAGGAAACGGCAGCGCGAGTCGGACGTCAGCGTCTCTCCCAGAGGCACGAGTCCACGTTCGTGCCAGGAGACGACCCCCGCCAACGCCTCGACGACGGTGAGGGAACGGACCCGTGCGTCCTCCAGCACGGTACGGGCCGTGTAGCCCAGGCCGAGGCCACCCACGACAACGTCCAGGGCGGTGTCCGGCAGCGGCTCCAGGCCCAGCCGGGCGAGGGCGACCTCACCGGCGGTGAACTGACTCGACATGAGGAACTCGTCACCGAGCTTCACCTCGTACACGTCGGCCCCGGAAACCGGGTCACGGCGACGCCGCAGGCTCAGTTCACCCATCGGCGTCGGGCACCAGTCCAGTTCCTCGAAGCGCATCCCTGGATCCTGTCACCCAGCGCCCGAGCGCGTTGGGTGTGTTTGCCAGGATTCACCGAGGGCTTGACGTTCCCGCCCAAGGCGAAGGGTATGAATGGCGCGGCCCCCCGGACGCGAGCGCGACTCCTCGGGGGGATCCGTGACGAACGACAGCGACGACAAGCAGCGCCAACTCGACCAGTACCGCCTGAAGATGGAGGGCACCCGCCTCACCACCGACCAGGGCGTCCGGATCGACGACACCGACAACTCCCTGGACGTCGGCGAACGCGGCCCGACACTCCTGGAGGACTTCCACTTCCGCGAGAAGGTGATGCGGTTCGACCACGAACGCATCCCCGAACGGGTCGTGCACGCGCGCGGCGCCGGGGCCTACGGGGTCTTCCAGGTGTACGAGTCCCTCGCCGAGTACACCTGTGCGGACTTCCTGTGCGACCCGTCGTTGCGGACCCCGGCGTTCGTACGGTTCTCCACCGTGGCGGGCTCACGCGGCTCGGCCGACACCGTACGGGACGTACGCGGGTTCGCCACGAAGTTCTACACCCGGCAGGGCAACTACGACCTCGTCGCGAACAACATCCCGGTGTTCTTCATCCAGGACGCCGTGAAGTTCCCCGACTTCGTGCACGCGGTGAAACCCGAGCCGCACAACGAGATCCCCCAGGCACAGTCGGCGCACGACACGTTCTGGGACTTCGTGCAGATGCAGCCCGAGACCATGCACATGGTCATGTGGCTGATGTCCGACCGCGCCATCCCCCGCAGCTTCCGCATGATGCAGGGCTTCGGCGTGCACACGTTCCGGTTCGTCAACGCCGAGGGACGCGGCACGTTCGTGAAGTTCCACTGGAAGCCCGTACTGGGCACCCACTCCCTGGTGTGGGACGAGGTGCTGCGCATCCAGGGCAACGACCCCGACTTCAACCGCCGCGACCTGTGGGAGGCCATCGAACGCGGCGACTACCCCGAGTACGAGCTGGGCGTGCAGCTGGTCCCCGAGTCCGACGAGCACAACTTCGACTTCGACCTGCTGGACGCCACCAAGATCATCCCTGAGGAGGTCGTTCCGGTCCGGCCGATCGGCAAGCTCACGCTCAACCGGAACCCGGACAACTTCTTCGCCGAGACCGAGCAGATCGCCTTCTGCACCGCCAACGTGGTCCCCGGCATCGACTTCACCAACGACCCGCTGCTCCAGGGGCGCAACTTCTCCTACCTGGACACCCAGCTCATCCGGCTCGGCGGCCCCAACTTCCCGCAGATCCCGATCAACCGGCCGGTCGCGCCCGTCCACAACGACCAGCGGGACGGCTACCACCAGCACATGATCCACCAGAGCCGCACCAGCTACACCAAGAACTCCATCAGCGGCGGCTGCCCGATGAGCGGCGTGGTCAGCGGCGACATGAGCGGAGTCTTCAAGCACTACACCGAACGGGTGGACGGCGAGAAGATCCGCAGGCGCAGCCCCAGCTTCGAGGACCACTACAGCCAGGCCACGCTGTTCTGGAACAGCATGTCCGACTGGGAGAAACAGCACATCGTCGAGGCCTTCAAGTTCGAACTGGGCCACGTCGAACGGCGCTACATCAAGGAGAAGGTCGTCGAGCACCTCGTCCACGTCGACCACGCCCTGGCCGCCCAGGTCGCCGAGGGCCTCGGGATGACCGCCCCGCCCACCGGCACCCCCAACCACGGCCGCTCCTCGCCCGCCCTCAGCCAGGCGAACGCCCCGCGCGACACCATCGCCACCCGCAAGATCGCCGTCCTGATCTCCGACAAGAGCGACCCCAACCAGGTCAACCCCGCCCGCGAGGCCCTCCAGTCCCGCGGCGCCGTCTGCGAACTGATCGCCGCACACGAGGGCATGGCCGGATCCCTCACCGTGGACCGCCAGCTGAGCGCCTCCTCCTCGGTCCTGTACGACGCCGTCCTCATCGGCGGCGCCGACGAACTCGTCGGCAACGGGTACGCCCTGATGTTCGTCCGCGAGGCCTTCAAACACGGCAAGGCCATCGGCGTCCTGGACACCGGCCGCCCCCTCCTGGAGGCCGCCGACCTCCCCGGCCGCGAAGGCGTCGTCGAACCGGGCGACGACTTCGTC
>DATADI010000363.1:0-10512 GCA_036258615.1 Thermomonospora sp.
GGCCGCCGCCCCGGAACGGGTGCGGCGGCGCTCGTACTACCTGCGGACCGGCTCACCCGGCGCCGTTGGACTTCAGCAGCAGGCCCAGGACGATGATGGACGCGAACCAGATCACCCCGGTGCCGATCGTCAGCCGGTCGAGGTTCCGCTCGACCACGGAGGAACCCCCGAGCGAGGAGGAGATCCCGCCGCCGAACATGTCCGACAGCCCGCCGCCCTTGCCCTTGTGCATGAGGACGAGCAGGATCATCAGCAGGCTCGTGAGGATGAGCACGATCGCGGTTCCAAGGATCACGGTGGTTCAGCGCCTTCTCTGGCCCGCCCCGCGGCTGCGGGGCCCTGGTGAACAACGGCTGACGGAGCCGGGCGGTTTACCGTCAGATATCGAGGGTACGACGAAGTGACGCCTGGTTCAGCAAGAACCCCGGTACGGACCGGCGTGTCACCTCCGTCCGGTCACCCCGGCAGGTCCCGGTAGCGGCAGATCCTGACGAACTCGCCGGGGTCCAGGCTCGCCCCGCCGACCAGCGCGCCGTCCACGTCCGGCTGCGCCATGATCCCGGCGATGTTGCTCCCCTTGACCGACCCGCCGTACTGGATCCGCACCCCGGCGGCCAGCTCGGCGTCGTACAGCTCGGCGAGGCGGCCCCGGATCGCCGCGCACACCTCCTGCGCGTCGGCCGGGGTGGCGACCTCCCCGGTGCCGATCGCCCAGACCGGCTCGTAGGCGATCACGATGGACCGGGCCTGCTCGGCGGGGATCTTCTCCAGCGCGCCGTCGACCTGCGCCAGCGTGTGGGAGACCTGCTCGCCCGCCTTGCGGACGTCCAGCCCCTCCCCCACGCACAGGATCGGGGTGATCTCGGCCGCGAACGCCGCCTTGATCTTGGCGTTGACGACCGCGTCGTCCTCGTGGTGGTACTGGCGGCGCTCGGAGTGCCCCACCACCGCGTACGAGCAGCCCAGCTTGGCCAGCATCGGCCCGGACACCTCGCCGGTGTAGGCGCCGGAGGCGTGCGCGGAGACGTCCTGGGCGCCGTAGGCGATGGGCAGCCGGTCGGCGTCCACCAGGGTCTGCACCGAGCGGATCGCGGTGAACGGCGGCAGCACCACGACCTCGACGGCGTCGTAGTCGGCCTCCTTGAGCGCGAACGCCAGCTTCTGCACCAGCGCGATCGCCTCGAGGTGGGTGTTGTTCATCTTCCAGTTGCCGGCCATGATCGGCTTACGGGAAGGGGTCTTGGCAGCGGCCATCGTCGTTCAGTCCTCCAGTGCCGAGAGGCCGGGCAGCGTCTTGCCTTCGAGGTACTCCAGGCTGGCCCCGCCGCCGGTCGAGATGTGCGAGAACGCGGACTCCGCGAAGCCGAGCGTGCGCACCGCCGCGGCCGAGTCGCCGCCGCCGACGACGGTGAACGCCCCGGAGTCGATGAGCCCCTGGGCGACCGCGCGGGTGCCGTGGGAGTACGGCTCCATCTCGAACACGCCCATCGGGCCGTTCCAGAACACGGTCTTGGCGCCGGCGAGGCGCTCGGCGAACAGCCGCCCGGAGGCGGGGCCGATGTCCAGGCCCATCCGGTCGGCGGGGATCGCGTCGGCGGCCACCACGTCGTGCTCGGCGTCGGCCGCGAACGCGGTGGCGGCCACCACGTCGACGGGGAGCACGAACTCCACGCCGGTCTTCTCGGCGCGGCGCAGGTAGTCCTCCACGGTGCCGAGCTGGTCGGTCTCCAGCAGGCTCGTGCCGACCTCGTGGCCCTGGGCCTTGAGGAAGGTGAAGACCATGCCGCCGCCGATGAGGATCCGGTCGGCCTTGCCGAGCAGGTTGTCGATGACCCCGAGCTTGTCGGAGACCTTGGAGCCGCCCAGCACGACCGCGTACGGCCGCTCGACGTCCTCGGTGAGCCGCCTGAGGACGTCCACCTCGGCCGTGATCAGGCCCCCGGCGGCGTGCGGGAGCCGCCGCGGCACGTCGTAGACGCTGGCGTGCCTGCGGTGCACGGCCCCGAACCCGTCGCCGACGTACAGCTCGGCGAGGGCGGCCAGCCGGTCGGCGAACGCGCCGCGCTCGGCGTCGTCCTTGCTGGTCTCGCCCGCCTCGAAGCGCAGGTTCTCCAGCAGGGCCAGCTGCCCGTCGGCCAGCCCGGCGACGGTCGCGGCGGCGCCGTCGCCGACCACGTCGGAGGCGAACGCCACCTCGGCGCCCAGCAGCTCGCCGAGCCGCCGCGCCACGGGGGCCAGGGAGAACTCGGGCTTCACCTCGCCCTTGGGACGGCCCAGGTGGGCGCACACGACCACCCTGGCGCCGCGCTCGCGCAGCGTGGCGATCGTCGGCAGGCTGGCCCGGATCCGACCGTCGTCGGTGATCCGCTCGCCGTCCAGGGGGACGTTCAGGTCCGCGCGGACCAGCACCCGCTTCCCGCGTACGTCGAGATCGTCAATGGTGCGCATCGGTGTCCTTTCCCGCTCGTCGTCAGGGCTCCGTACAACGGGCCCGGGGGGGGGGTCACGGCGGGCGCGGGTGTCACAGCTGCGAGCCGACGAGCTTGACCAGGTCCACCAGGCGGTTGGAGTAGCCCCACTCGTTGTCGTACCAGCCGACGACCTTGGCCTGGTCGCCGATCACCTTGGTCAGCCCGGCGTCCAGGATGCAGGAGGCCGGGTCGGTGACGATGTCGGACGACACGATCGGGTCCTCGGTGTAGGTGAGGACCCCGCGCAGCGGGCCCTCGGCGGCGGCGCGGAGCGCGGCGTTGACCTCCTCGACCGTGGTCTCGCGGCCGAGGGTGACGGTCAGGTCGGTGGCCGAGCCGGTGGGGATCGGCACCCGCAGCGCGTAGCCGTCGAGCTTGCCCTTGAGGTCGGGCAGCACCAGGCCGATGGCCTTGGCCGCGCCGGTGGAGGTCGGCACGATGTTGAGGGCGGCGGCGCGGGCGCGGCGCAGGTCCTTGTGCGGCCCGTCCTGCAGGTTCTGGTCCTGCGTGTAGGCGTGGATCGTGGTCATCAGGCCGCGCTCGATGCCGAAGGTGTCGTGCAGCACCTTGGCCATCGGGGCCAGGCAGTTGGTGGTGCAGGAGGCGTTGGAGATGATCGTGTGCGCCGCCGGGTCGTAGGAGTCGTCGTTGACGCCCATGACGAGCGTGACGTCCTCGTTCTTGGCGGGCGCGGAGATGATCACCTTCTTGGCGCCGTTGTCGGCGTGCACCCTGGCCTTGGCGGCGTCGGTGAACAGGCCGGTGGACTCGATGACGATGTCCACCCCGAGGTCGCCCCACTTGAGGTTGTTGGGGTCGCGCTCGGCGAACGCCTTGAAGGTGCGCCCGCCGACGGTGATCTCGTCGGCGGCGGCCTTCACCTCCTCGCCGAGCCGGCCGAGGATGCTGTCGTACTTGAGCAGATGGGCGAGGGTCGCGTTGTCGGTCAGGTCGTTGACCGCCACGACCTCGACGTCGGCCCCGCTGGCCAGCAGGGCGCGGAAGAAGTTCCGGCCGATCCGGCCGAACCCGTTGATGCCTACGCGGATGGTCACCGAACCGCTCTCCTCGTACCTCGTCCCGCCCGGGGTCGCCCGGGCCCAGCACTACGTCGTCGGGCGGACGGCTGGACGCCGGCCCCCTGTGTCGCGACCCTATCCAATCGTCCCCGCACGCTCCGACACCGGCCGTGGGTGAAGCGGGGGGTGAGACGGGCTCACTCGCGCGGGGGATCGCCCCGCCCGGCGTGGGTCGAGACCATCTTGGTCTAGACCAATGAGTAGGTCCAGGGGTCTCCGGCGGCAGGGCCCGCAGACCGGACGGTCAGGGCGCCAGCATCTCCGCGGTGAGGTTGGCCTCGGTCCCGGCGATGCCCTGGTCGCTGGCGCGCTTGTCGGCCATGGCCAGCAGCCGCCGGATCCGCCCGGCGATGGCGTCCTTGGTCAGCGGCGGGTCGGCGAGCTGGCCCAGCTCCTCCAGGGACGCCTGCTTGTGCTCCAGCCGCAGCCGCCCGGCGGCCACCAGGTGCTCGGGGGCGTCGTCGCCGAGGATCTCCAGAGCCCGCGCCACCCGCGCCCCGGCGGCCACCGCCGCGCGGGCCGAGCGCCGCAGGTTGGCGTCGTCGAAGTTGGCCAGCCGGTTGGCGGTCGCCCGCACCTCGCGGCGCATCCGGCGCTCCTCCCAGGCCAGCACGCTGTCGTGGGCGCCGAGCCGGGTGAGCAGCGCGCTGATGGCGTCGCCGTCGCGGACCACCACCCGGTCCACGCCGCGCACCTCGCGGGCCTTGGCGTGCACCTTCAGCCGCCGCGCCGCCCCCACCAGCGCCAGCGCGGCCTCCGGGCCCGGGCAGGTGACCTCCAGCGACATGGACCGGCCCGGCTCGGTGAGCGAGCCGTGCGCCAGGAACGCCCCCCGCCAGGCCGACTCGGCGTCGCAGGCGGCCCCCGCGACCACGTGCCGGGGCAGGCCCCGCACCGGGCGACCGTGGTTGTCGATCAGGCCGGTCTGCCGGGCCAGCGACTCCCCGTCACGGAACACCCGCACCACGTAGCGGTTGCCCTTGCGCAGGCCGCTGGGCGCCAGCACCACCACGTCCGAGGTGTGCCCGAACACCTCCGCGATGTCCTTGCGCAGCCGCCGGGCCGCGGCGCCGGTGTCGATCTCGGCCTCGATCACGATCCGGCCGCTGACCAGATGCAGCCCCCCGGCGAACCGCAGCAGCGTCGACACCTCCGCCTTGCGGCAGCAGGGCTTCATGATGGACAGCCTGCTCAGCTCGTCCTTCACCACACCGGTCATCGCCATAGACGATCCTCCCCCTTGTGAACCCGTCCAGCCCCTCGCCAGTGTCGCCGATTCCCGGCGGGCGGGTCCCCGCTCAACGGAATATCTGTGCGAAAGCTTGGGCCAGCCGAGCCGGATCGTGGCGGGGCGAGCCGTCGGCGGCGGCCACGTCGGCCAGCATCAGCCGCCCGCCCAGCATCCGCACCGCCTTGTCGAGCGCGTCGGCGTCCTCGACCACGCCCCGGTCGGCCAGCACCACGTCGATCCGCAGGTCGGGCGCGTGGGCCTGGAGGACCTCCAGGTGCGTGTGGGGGGAGAAGTCGTCGGTCTCGCCCGGCTGTGGCACCAGGTTGAGCGCCACCACCCGGCGGGCGCGGCTGGTGGTCAGCGCGCGGGCCAGCTCCGGGACCTTCAGGTGCGGCAGGACGCTGGTGAACCACGACCCGGGGCCGAACACGATCCAGTCGGCGTCCTCGACCGCCGCGAGCGCCTCCGGGCAGGCGGGCGGGTCGGGCGGCACCAGCGACACGCTCAGCACCTTGCCCGGGGTCTTCGCGCACGCCACCTGGCCCCTGACCTGGGTGGTCTCGTCGGGCCTGGCCGGGTCGGCGCCCTGCACCTCCGCGACGATGTCCAGCGGGACCGACGCCATCGGCAGCACCCGGCCCTGGGCCCCCAGCAGGCGGCCCACCCAGTCGAGCCCGGCGACGGTGGAGTCGGCCTGCTCCTCGCCCAGCAGCTCCCACAGGGCGACGATCAGCAGGTTGCCGACCGCGTGCTCGTGCAGCTCGCCCTGGCTGCGGAAGCGGTGCTGCACCACCCGGCTCCAGGTGCGGCCCCACTCGTCGTCGCCGCACAGCGCGGCCAGCGCCATCCGCAGGTCACCGGGGGGCAGGACCCCCAGCTCCCGGCGCAGCCGCCCGCTGGAGCCGCCGTCGTCGGCGACCGTGACCACCGCGGTGAGCCGGTCGGTGACCCGGCGCAGCGCCGACAGCGACGCGTACAGCCCGTGGCCGCCGCCGAGCGCGACCACCCTGGCGCCCTCCCGTTCCGTCACCGGGCCGCCCCACCGCGGTCCGCGCCCGTTCCCGCCGTCGCTCGCTCTGCTCGCACCTGGCCGCTCGCCCCTCCCGCCGCGGACCCGACATCCGGCACCACCCGCCCCTCCGGGGAGGTGGTCGACGACCGCCCCCGGGCGGCGTCCCCCCATCCTGCGCCCGGAGACGGCCGATCACCAACCCGGGGCAGGACGGGCGGGACCATTGTGGATCATGCCGGGGGGTCGCGGCGCCCCCGGCTACTCGCGGCCGAGGTCGCGGTGGGCCACCTGGACCTCGATGCCGGTGTCCCGGAGCCGCGCGGCGAGCTGCTCGGCCATGGCCACGCTGCGGTGCTTGCCGCCGGTGCAGCCGACGGCCAGGGTGACGTAGTGCTTGCCCTCGCGCTCGTAGCCCTCGGCCAGCAGCCGCAGGACGTCGGTGTAGGAGTCGAGGAACTCCTTGGCGCCTCGCTGCCCCAGCACGTAGTCGCGGACGGGGGCGTCCCGGCCGTTCATCGGGCGCAGCTCCGGCACCCAGTGCGGGTTGGGCAGGAACCGGCAGTCGACCACCAGGTCGGCGTCGACCGGCAGGCCGTACTTGTAGCCGAAGGACACCACGGTGGCCCGCAGGCTGGACTCGCCGCTGCCGGTGCCGAAGAACCCGACGATCTTGGCGCGCAGCTCGTGCACGTTGAGCGCGCTGGTGTCGATGACCAGGTCGGCCTCGGCGCGGACCTCGCGGACCAGCTCGCGCTCGCGGGCGATGCCGTCGACCAGCCGCCCGTCGCCCTGCAGCGGGTGGGGCCGCCGGACGGCCTCGAACCGGCGCACCAGCTCGTCGTCGCCGGCCTCCAGGAACACCACCCGGGGGTGGACGCCGCGGGCCTCCAGGTCGGCGATCGAGGAGTGCAGGTCGCTGGTGAAGGCGCGGCTGCGCACGTCGACCACGACGGCGATGCGCGGCACCGCGTCGCGGACCCGGCCGCCCAGGTCGGCCATCGTCGCCAGCAGCCCCGGCGGCAGGTTGTCGACCACGAACCAGTCGAGGTCCTCCAGCGACTTGGCGGCCGTGCTGCGGCCCGCGCCGGACATCCCCGTGACGATCACGATGTCGGGTATGTGTTGCTGGCCTTCGTTGGTCATGTGCCTCCCCCATCAGCGCCTCGGTCCGGCGGCGCGTTCGCCCCGGCCCCCCGCAGTGCGGTCACGATCACGTCGGCGGTCTGCCGCCCGATGCCCGGCACCTCGGCGATCTGCTCGGCCGTGGCGGCGCGCAGCCGCCGCACCGAGCCGAAGTGCTTCAGCAGGGCGGTGCGCCGGGCGGGCCCCAGGCCCGGCACGTCGTCCAGCTCGCTGACCGTCATCTCCCGGGACCGCCGCTGCCGGTGGTAGGTGATCGCGAAGCGGTGCGCCTCGTCCCGCAGCCGCTGCATGAGGAACAGCCCCTCGCTGCCGCGCGGCAGGATCACCGGCTCGTCGTCGCCGGGCAGCCAGATCTCCTCCATCCGCTTGGCCAGCCCGCACACCGCGATCTCCGGCACCCCCAGCTCGTCGAGGGCGCGCTGCGCGGCGGCCACCTGCGGGGGCCCGCCGTCCACCACCACCAGGTTGGGCGGGTAGGCGAACTTGCGGGCCCGGCCGGTCTCCGGGTCGATCGGGCCGCGCGCCGGGCCCTCGTCGGCCTCGTCGTCGAAGCCGTAGGAGGCCAGCACGCCGTCGGCGGCGGTCGCGGCGCCCTCGGGCGTCCCGGCGGCCTCGGCGGCCTGGGCGGCGGCCCGGTCGCGCTCGGCCAGGTAGCGGCGGAACCTGCGGGTGATCACCTCGTGGATGGAGCGGACGTCGTCCTGGCCCTCGACCGCCTTGATGCTGAACCGGCGGTACTCGCTCTTGCGGGCCATGCCGTCCTCGAACACCACCATGGACGCGACCACGTTGGTGCCCTGGAGGTTGGAGACGTCGTAGCACTCGATCCGCAGCGGGGCCTCGTCCAGCTCCAGGGCCTCCTGGATCTCCTGGAGGGCGCGGCTGCGGGTGGTCAGGTCGCCTGCCCGGCGGGTCTTGTGCTGCTTGAGGGCCTCGGCGGCGTTGCGCCCGACGGTCTCCAGCAGGGCCTTCTTCTCGCCGCGGCGGGGCACGCGGACGCGCACCGGGCCGCCGCGCTGCTCACTGAGCAGCTCGGTCATGGCCTCGGCGTCGGGCGGCTCGGCGGGCACCAGCACCTCGCGCGGCACCGACTCGCTCTCGCCGTAGACCTGGATGAGGAAGTGCTCGACCAGGTCGGCGGTGCTGACCTCCTCGACCTTGTCGACCACCCAGCCGCGCTGGCCGCGGATCCGGCCGCCGCGCACGTAGAAGACCTGGACGGCGGCCTCCAGCTCGTCCTCGGCGAAGGCGATCACGTCGCAGTCGGTGCTCTCGCCGAGCACCACGGCCTGCTTCTCCAGGGCGCGTTCGAGCGCCCGCATGTCGTCGCGGAGCCGGGCGGCCCGCTCGTACTCCTCGACCTCGGCGGCGGCGAGCATCTCGCGCTCGATGCGCCGGATGAAGCGGGAGGTGTCGCCGGCCATGAAGGCGCAGAAGTCCTCGGCGAGCAGGCGGTGCTCGTCGGCGCTGACCCGGCCCACGCACGGCGCCGAGCACTTGTCGATGTAGCCGAGCAGGCAGGGCCGGTCGATCTGGCGGGCCCGCTTGAACACCCCGGACTTGCAGGTGCGCACCGGGAAGACGCGCAGCAGCAGGTCGACGGTCTCGCGGATCGCCCAGGCGTGCGAGTAGGGGCCGAAGTAGCGCACGCCCTTCCGCCTGGCCCCCCGCATCACCATCACCCGCGGATACTCCTCGTCCAGCGTCACCGCAAGGTACGGGTAGGACTTGTCGTCGCGGTAACGGACGTTGAACCGGGGGTCGAACTCCTTGATCCACGAGTACTCGAGCTGGAGGGCCTCCACCTCGGTGCCGACCACCGTCCAGTCCACCCGGGTCGCCGTGCGCAGCATGGTCTGGGTCCGGGGGTGCAGGCCCGCGAAGTCGGCGAAGTAGGAGTTCAGCCGGGAGCGCAGGCTCTTGGCCTTGCCGACGTAGATCACCCGGTCGTGCTCGTCGCGGAACCGATAGACCCCCGGCGAGTCGGGGACCGAGCCGGGGGCCGGTCGGTAGTTCGCCGGATCTGCCACAGTCAGAAGCCTAGTGCGGCCCTGCGACAGAATCGCGCGGTCGGACAACCCCGGCCGCCGCCCGACGTGATCGAGATCTCGTTCGACGGGCCCGTCGAGTGGATACAGAGATCCGGTCAACGATCGGCAAAGGGGGGCTTTTCGGCGTGACCGCATTCTGGGCCTGGGTCGTCTTCGGAGCCGCCATCGTCGTCTCGGTGACCGTGGTGGAGGCGGTCCGGCGGCTGGTGGCGGGACGGCTGACCGTGCGGTGGCCGGGCGCGTCCGAGGCCGCCCGGCGGTGCGCCCGCCCGGCGTTCGCGGTGGCGGTCACGTTCAGCGCGCGGGCCGCGCTGCCGCCCGCCGAGTACCTGGGCGGGCCGACGGCGGACCGGGTGGTGCGGCACCTGCTGTGGATCGCGGCGGTGGCGACGGCCACGTGGCTGCTGCTGCGGATCACCTACGCGCTGACCGACCCGGCGCTGAACCGGCTGACCCGGATCGAGGGCGAACGCAACCGGCGCGCCCGCCGTGCCCGGACCCAGATGCTGCTGCTGCGCCGGATCGCCAGCGTCGCGGTGGTGATGGTGGCCATCGGCGCGGTGCTGTTCTCGTTCCCGGCCGTGCGCGTGCTGGGCACCGGGGTGCTGGCCTCGGCGGGTGTCGCCGGCCTGGTCGTCGGCATCGCGGCCCGGCCGGTGCTGGGCAACCTGCTGGCGGGGCTCCAGCTGGCGTTCAGCGACGCGCTGCGGCTGGACGACGTGGTGGTCGTGGACGGCGAGTGGGGCCGCATCGAGGAGCTGACCCTGTCGTACGTGGTGGTGCTGACCTGGGACGAACGGCGGATCATCCTGCCGGTGTCGTACTTCACCGAGCAGCCGTTCGAGAACTGGACGCGGCAGGGCAGCCGGGTGATCGGCGCGGTGGTCTTCCACGTGGACTGGACGGTGCCGGTGGACGACCTGCGCACGGAGCTGTACCGGTTCCTGCGCGGGCACCCGCTGTGGGACCAGCGCGACTGGGTGCTCCAGGTGACCGACGTGCTGCCCAACGGCCTGGTCCAGCTCCGGGCGCTGATGAGCGCCGCGGACGCCCCCAGCGCGTGGGACCTGCGCTGTGACGCCCGCGAGCACGTCATCGGCTGGCTCCGGCGCGAGCACCCCGAGGCCCTCCCCCGCTTCCGCGCGGAGCTGCCGCGCGTTCCGGCGGAGGCCCGGTAGCCGCCCGGGGCGCTAGGCGAGGGTGATGTCGTCGCCCTGGACGGTGATCTGCTTGGCGGCCAGCGGCCGGGTGGCGGGGCCGTCGGTGCGGGAGCCGTCGGTGATGCTGAACTTGCTGCCGTGGCAGGGACAGTTGATGGTGCCGTTCTCGACCTTGTCCACCGGGCAGTCGCGGTGGGTGCACTTGATGTCGAACGCCTTGAACTGGCCCTGGACGGGCTGGGTGATCACGATGTCCTGGTCCTTGAAGACCTTGCCGCCGCCAACCGGGATGTCGCCGGTGCGCGCGACGACCGTGCCGCCGCCCGCGCCACCGCCGGCGGGCGATCCGGCATCGCCCCCGCCGT
>DATADI010000364.1:0-5614 GCA_036258615.1 Thermomonospora sp.
ATCCGGATGAAAGACCACACCCGAACGACGCTCCAACACACCACCCAACGGCGGCGAGAACACCGACAACCCCAACCGATGATCCTCAGCAGTCGTCCCCGACCGCAGACCCAGCACCCGAACCGTCATGTCGGCCCCTCACCCCGCCAGCCATCGGTTGTTGATGAAGAGGTCGGCCTGGGGCGCGATCGACTCCAGGCCGACGTCGACGCCGACCTCCCCGGCGGGCCTGGTCATCAGGTGCGCCTGCTTGAACTCCGACCAGTACGACACCGGCCAGATGATGTAGCGGGCCGACCGGAACTCCGGGGGGAGGCGGAGGATGGTGGCCGTGCCCCCGCTCACCCGTTTGACGATCCCGCGCAGTTCGACGAAGTCGCCGATGCGCCGGACCTTCGGCGTCCGCACCGACTGCCACCCGGCCTCCAGGGTCGTGATCTGGACCCAGCCGGTGTCGTACCGCCAGTTCATGGGGCGCCAGGAATAGTGGCGGTACTGCTCGACGTCCCCGGTGTCCAGCCGGAGCACGGTGAGCAGGTCGTAGGCGGGCAACGCGTCCCGCTCGGCCTGGCCGGAGACGGGGATCGGGCCGCCGAGCCCGGTGACGTAGGAGTGCACCCGCCGGATCGGGCCGAAGCCCGCCGTACCGCCGCCGGGCGCGCCCGCGGGCACCGTGACCTCCCACAGCGCCAGTGAGGACGGCGGCAGCGGCGCGGGTTCCCCGGTCGGCAGGCCCTTGAGGCACTCCACCGTCCCGGAGCGTTCGCCGGAGGCGTCGTAGGGGTCGTCCCGGATCCGTGCGATGACCTGGTCGATCCGGTCCACCGACGCCTCGCCGGGCTCGAACGTGATGATGACGTCGGAGTCGGACACCAGTGGATAGGCCCCCTGCAGCGGCGCGGAGGTCCCGTCGATCAGCGCCGCGAACGGCGAGAGCCGCGCCTGCATGGGCGGCAGCCCGGTCACCTCCAGGTGGCAGGCGGCGGGATGGTGGACGACCCCGGACCGCCGTTCCAGCACGCCCCCGATCGGCGGGGTGAACAGCGAGAGCCCCTGGCGGTGGTCCTCCGTGGTCATCCCCGACTTCAGGCCCAGGACCCGAACCGTCATGGCCGCTCCTTCGTGGTGAGACCGTTCACAGGTAGGCGTCGCGCCACGTCACGGTGAGCGCCGAACCGGTTGAGTGCGAGGCCGCGCGGAACGCCACGGCGTTCTCGCCGGGGGCCAGCTCGAAGTCCTCCACGGGCACGGACATGGGTGTGAGGGTGTAGAGACGGTCGGCGGGGCCGAGCGTCACCGTGCCCTGGTGGGTGTCCACCGACAGCACCTCGCCCCGCGCCAGCTCGATGCCGAACTGGAGCTGCCGCCCGGTGGTCTGGTTGATGACCACGGGGTTCGTGCACGGGCCTGTGATGGCCATGCGGACGCCGGTGGCGGTGTCCCCCGCGTTCGGCAGCCTGCCCCATCCGGAGGAGCCCGGCGTGCCGTAGTCCAGCGGGTACGTCAGCGGGTACTGCAGCCCCGACCCCAGGGTCGGGGCGCCGATCTCGGTGGTGCGCTCGGCGAGGGAGTAGCGGCGGGGGTCCGCGCAGGCCCACTGGACGACCGCGCGTCCCACTCCGGCCGCGAACGCCGGGTCGTTGGTGATGACCCGGCCCGCCACCTGGGCGTACGCCAGCAGCGTCTCGCCGAGGGTCCGCACGACCAGCGGATGCTCGGTCTCGTCGGGGCCCGCCGGCGTCGCCGCCCGCAACGTCCTGACGACCGTGCCCATCTCCGCGCGGGGCGCGCGGACCAGGCAGGTGAAGGTGACGGTCCGCTCCCCCGCCAGCCGCCGCCCGGGCCACACGCCGTGCCGTCCGGGGCGGGCCGCCGAGCCGCTGCTCAGGCCCGGCAGGTCGTCCCAGCCGGCCAGCTCCCGCCAGCCGTACGGGGTTCCGGCGCCGAGCAGCAGCCCGTTCCACTCGATCTGGCCGTCGTCGGTGATGAGGTCTCCGGCCGCCATCAGCCCCTCGCCTTGGTCAGCAGCCACAGCCGTTCGGCGATCGCGTGCTCGTCCTGCGATCCGGCGGCGTGGAAGTTCTCGATGCGCACCATGGCCGAGGCGCCCGCGGCGCCCGGCGCGGCACCGGCCGGCCCCCACGGCCCGACCGGGCCGGGCGCGGCGGCGATGGTGTCGGTGACGATCCCGAGCTGTCTGCGCAGCGCGGGCACCTGCGAGCCGATGCCCGCCAGCAGGCCGCCCATGATCGCGCGGCCCGCCGGGGTCAGCAGCCGGGCGTCCTTGGTGAGCGGTCCCTTGATGTCGGGAATCCAGCTCGTCAGCCAGTTGAACGCGTCCTTGACCGCGCCGAACATGGCGCGCACGCCGTCCAGCAGCCCGCGGATGATCGCCTTTCCGGCGTCCACCAGCAGGCCGCCGAGGTTGCCGAGGGCGTTGAGGATCATGCCGGGCAGCCCGGAGATCCACGACAGTAGTTCCTGTGCGCGGGCGACGGCCCCGTCCTTGAGGGCGCCGAACCAGCCGGCGACCCGCCCGGGCAGCTCGCCGAGCCAGCCGACGGCGGAGACGATGCCGTTGACCACGGCGCGGATCGCTCCGACGATGGCGTTCCACACGGCCTCGGTGACGCTCCTGATCGCGTTCCAGGCGGCGGGCACGGCCGTGAGCATCCAGGTGATCGCGCCGGTCAGCGCTCCGACGATGACCTCGGCGACCCGGGTGATCAGCTGGATCAGCGGCGTGATCACCGGCACCAGGACCCCGATGATGGTCGCGGCGAGCTGCGCCACCAGGCCGATCACCGGGACCAGCGCGGGCAGCAGACCGCCCAGCAGCGTGCCGATCAGCTCGGCGATCGGCGGCAGCAGCGGCATGACCGCCGCAAACAGCCCCTGGAGCGCCTGGACGATCTGCAGCAGCGCCGGCAGCACCGCCGTCACCGCCTGCAGCAGCGCCGCGCCGAGCTGCCCGGCCGCCTGCCCGACGAGCGCGATGATCGGCGACAGCACCGGCAGCAGCCCGGTCACCAGGGTGGTGATGAGCTGGGTGAGCGGCGGCAGCAGCGGGATCAGCGCCGCCGCCCACTGCTGGAGCACCCCGATCAGGGTCCCGGCGATCTGGGCGACGAGCTGCCCGATGACCGCGACGATCGGGGTCAGGGCGGGCGCCAGCCCGGTGACCAGCTGGGCGATGAGCTGCGCCAGCGGCGGCAGCAGCGGCGCGATGGCCGCCACGGCCTGGCCGAGCGCGCCCAGCAGCGGCCCGAACGCCCCGGCGGTCTGCGCGAGGATCGGCCCGAGCTGGGCGAACACCGGGGCCAGCGCCTGCGCGAGCGTCGCGGCCAGCTGCCCGACGGAGGTCAGGAGCGGACCGGCGACCGACGCGCCGAGCCGCACGAACGCCGCGATGAGCTGCCCCACGGGGCCCAGGGCCGCGCCCAGCGCCCGGAACATCTCCCCGAACGCGGGGGCGACCTCCCCCACCGCCTGCGCGATCGGCGCCAGCCCCGCCGCCAGGCCCTCGAACAGCGGCTGCAGCCCGCCCGCCAGGGCGTACAGCGCGGGGGTCAGCGACTGGATGATCGGCACCAGGGCGGTGACGAACCCGCCGACGGCGGCGGCCAGGCCCTGCCCGAGCGCCCCGACGACCGGGGCCAGCGTGCTGAAGATCTGCCCGATCGCCGGGGCGACCTGGGCGAACGTCTGGCGGAACACCCCGGCCAGCGAGGTCAGCACCGGCACCATCGGCGCGGCGAGCCCCTGCAGCTGGCCGAGGACGTCCCGGCCGAGGTCGGAGAACGCGCTCCGCACCTCGGTGTTCATCCCGGCGAGGGCGACGCCGGCACCGGCCGCCAGCAGGCCGATCCCCGCCATCGCCGCACCGGCCCCGGCGAACGCGGCGGTGCCCAGCAGATTGATGTCGCGCAGCCCGTCGCCGAACATCCCCAGCGAGGCGGTGGCCCGGCCCACGCCGGAGGCCATGTCGCCGCCGAGCCCGGCCATCCGCCCGCCGACGCCCTCCAGGGCGGCGTGCGTCGCGGCCAGGCCGCGCCGCAGGCCCGCGTCGTCCATGCGGACGAACGCGACCAGTTCCCCGACCGTCAGTGCCATCGCGGGTCAGCTCCGATCCGGGTCTCACAGCCCATAGCGTTCGGCCAGCCGTTCGGCCTCGACGGGGTCGTGCACCGTGCGCAGCGCGTCCCGGCTCAGCCGGGCCCACGCCGACTCCGGTGACAGGCCGCGCAGCAGCACGTAGAAGCGGCGCAGCGTCAGCGCCGCGAGCCCGGCGGCGTCGAGGCCGTACTCCCGCTGGAAGTCCGCCTCGATCGCCCACCAGTGCCGTTTGACGAGCCGCCGGACGACCGCTGGCTCCGCGGGCTCCGAAAAGGGGCGGCCTGCTCCTCGTGGGCCCGGGTGACCTGGGTGAACGCGTCCTCCAGGGAGACGTCCCGGCCGGAGGCGCGGGCGATGCCGTACACCAGCAGGACCTGGAACTGCCGCCCGGTGATGCCGTGGGCGCGCCAGCGTTCGAGGACCCCGTCCCCGTACAGCAGCCCGACCAGTTCCTCGATCTCCGCGCGGGCCCGGTCGGCGGGCAGGTCGCGGACCGCCTCCAGCCGCCACTCCACGTCCATGGGCAGTTCGGTGGGCAGGGTGACCAGTTCGCCGAACACCCGGATGCGGTGGCCGCCGGCGTCCTGTCGCCGTTCGGCCCAGAAGGCGTCGAAGTCCTCGAAGGACTCCTCGTCGTGGTCCGCGGCCGTCATCACACCACCTCGGCCGACGGGCCGGACCGGGTGAAGGTGACCGCCCAGGCGGTCTTGTCGTTGTTCTCGCCGCCGATCTCGCCGAGCCGCGCCGACACGACGTGCTCGCGCGTCCGCCCGGACGGGCGGACGACCCGCAGCCTGCTCAGCGAGGCGTCGCCGACCTGGTCGGCGAGGGTCTCGACCAGCGCCTGGCCCCGGTCGCGCAGCCCGGCGGCGTCCTCCAGGTAGCGGCCCTCCAGGCCGATCTCCAGGCTGCGCTGCATGATCTGGTGCTCGGCGAAGCCCTGGCTGGAGAAGGTGGTGGTGTCGACGTCCTCGGCGTCCGGCGAGATCTCCATGGACGTGATGCCGCCGATCTCCACCCAGTACCCCGCGCCGGCCGGGTCGGTGACGGCGGGGTCTCTGATCAGGAAGGTCCAGTCACGGGCGTTGACCTGAACGGGTGCCATCAGTGCTCCTTGACGTGGGAACGGCCCGGCGCGGCGGCCGGGCGGGTCGTGGTGCGGGCTAGCGCCGGTGCTCGGTGACCGAGCGCACCGAGGTCCGGAAGTTGCAGACGTGCTCGTGCCGGCCGCGCGCGTCCTGCCCGAGGGAGGCGGGCACCGCCTGGGCCGCCACGCAGGACAGCAGGAACGTCCCGCCGGGGAGCACGACGGGCCCCAGGCCGTGCAGGTACGCCCGGACGGCCTCGCAGCGGGCGCGGGACGTCGCCGGGTCGGCGGCGCGGGTGCGCACCTGCAGCGACGGCTCGTCGTAGCCGAGCCTGCTGTCGGGTTCGGGCCCGCCGTACAGGGTCAGCACGACGACCTGGTCGGGGGCCTGCGGGACGTGCTCCAGGAGGA
>DATADI010000365.1:0-2588 GCA_036258615.1 Thermomonospora sp.
CCTGGCGCGGCTGTCGCTGGCCGGGCGGCTGCGCCGGTGCGACCCCTCGACGGCCGCCGAGCAGTTCCTCGCCCTGCTCACCGGCCCGGCCGAGGCCCGCTCGCGGTACGGCACCCGCACGGTCGGCGAGGAGGAACTGCGGGCGGTCGCGCGGGCCGCCGTGGACACCTTCCTGGCGGCGTACGCCCCGGCCGCGTGAGGCCCCCGCTCAGCAGGCGTCGCGGGGCAGCCGCTCCATCGCGCCGATGAGCAGTTCGAGGCCGAAGGCGAACTCCCCGTCGAAGTCGGGGTGCATCAGCTCCCGCGACGCCCGCACCACGTGCGGGAACCGCGCCGGATCCACCAGGTCGCCGATGCGGTCGCGGTCGAGGTTGACCTGCCGCAGCGCACGGGCGGTGCCCTCCTCGCGCATCAGCGTGCCCAGCACGTAGGCCATGAACGCCCGCATCAGCCGGACGGCGGTCCGCCGCTCGAACCCGGCCTGCTCCCCGATGGTCAGCATCGTCTCGATCACCGGCAGGCTGCGCGTCCAGTCCATCGTCCGCGACAGCACCACCGACATGCAGCGCGGGTGCTCCTGCGCGGCCCGCCGGAACGCGTGCGCCAGGGCCCGGATCCGGTCCCGCCAGTCGGCGCCCGGGTCGGCCTCCGTCTCCAGCCCCGCCAGGATCGCGTCGGCCACCCCGTCGAGGATGGCCTCCTTGCCCGCGACGTGGTTGTACAACGACATCGCCGCCACGCCCAGCTCGGCGCCCACCCGCCGCATCGACAGGGCCTGCGCGCCCTCCCGTTCGATCAGCGCGATCGCGGTGTGGATGATCCGCCCGTAGGTCAGCGGCGGCCGTGCGGCGGCCTCCCCGGCCGCCGGGAGCGTGTCGCCCGTCGTCTGCTCCGCCACCTGCCACCTCTCCTGTCGTCGCGCCTATGCACACGGTACGCGCCGCCGGGGCGCCGGGCGGGCCGGTTCCCTCCGGGGGGTTGCGGACTTACGGTGTAAGTGAGACCCTGCGGTCAGCGTCGGCAGGCGAGGGAGGCGGACGGATGGCGATCCCGGCGGCTTCGAGGACCGCAGTGGTGCGGTGCAGGGACGGCGACCACACCATCGAGCTGACCGAACGCGAGCCGGTGGCGCAGCGCCTCATCGAGATCTCCCGCCGGCACTCCTTCGACCCCGACGTGGACGTCGACTGGGACGTGCCCCAGGACCCCGACCGCTTCTACCTGCCGCCCCAGCTGGTGTCGCTGTACGAGACCCCGCTGTGGGACACGATGTCGCACCGACAGCGCGTCGAGCTGTCCAAGCGGGAGGTCGCCGAGATCGCCTCGTTCGGCATCTGGTCCGAGCTGATGCTGATGAACATCCTGCTCAAGACCGCCTACCGGCACCCCTACGACAGCCGCCACAGCGCCTACGCCCTCACCGAGGTGGCCGACGAGTGCCGCCACTCGATGATGTTCGCCCGGATGGTCCGCACCTTCGGGCTGCGCACCCACCGGCCGCCCGCGCTGCTGCACCACGGGGCCAAGGCACTGGCCGGAGCCCCCTACCAGCCGCTGCCGATGTTCGCCGGGACGCTGGTCGTGGAGGAGTTCACCGACGCGCTGCAGCGGGTCACCATGGCCGACGAGGAGATCCAGCCGCTCGTCCGGCAGATCTCGCGGATCCACGTCATCGAGGAGTCCCGGCACATCCGCTACGCCCGCGAGGAGCTGAAACGCCAGGTCGCGCGGGTCTCCCCGGTCCGCCGTCGGATCGCGGCGGCGGGCATCGCCCGGTTCACCTCGTTCCTGCCCGCCCTGCTCATCCACCCCTCGGCGTACGCGGCGGTCGGCCTGGACCCGGCCGAGGCCCGCCGCGCCGCCGCCCGCAGCCCGCACCGCCGCGCCGTGTGGGGCTGGGCGATGCGCCGCTGCACCCGTTTCTTCGACGAGGTCGGCTTCCTGGACGGCCGCAGCCGGACCATCTGGGACCGCGCCGGGCTGCGGGCGCCCGAGCGGTCCCCGGTCGCCTGACCCGGGGCCCGCGCTAGCCCTCGCCCCCCGCGGCGGCCTCGTCGAGGACCTGCCGGAGGGCGGGCACCGCCGGGCCGGACCGGGCGGTCAGCGCGGCGATCCGCCTGCGGTGCCGGCGCTGCTCGTCGCGGGCGATGACGGTGCGCAGCCCGGCCGCCGCCGCGATCGCCACCGTGGCCGCGTCGTAGCTGTTGACGTGGGCGACGGGCCTGCCGCGCAGCGCCGAGGAGGCCCGGCCCCACAGGTCCTTGACCACCCGGGGGTCGCGGACGGTCACGCTGCGCGTCGGGATCACCCCGAGCCTGCGGTGCGACTCCACCCTGATCCAGCCCTCGGACTCCAGTTCCCGCAGCACCGTCCCGACCATCGACCGGCCGTCCTTGCAGATCCAGTGCCGCCACCGCCGGGGACGGGACGCGCCGATCTGCGCCAGCAGCCCGTACGGGTCGTCGCCGGGGGTGCCGAGCGCCGGGCGGCGGTCGCCCACCAGCCGGCCGTCCAGGTACAGCTCGGTGAGCGCGGCGGCGCGCAGCACCGGGCCGAGCCGGGCGCGCGCCGTCAGCCGCCTGCGGTCC
>DATADI010000366.1:0-2155 GCA_036258615.1 Thermomonospora sp.
CGCGGCGGCCGATCCGCCGCCGCCGGAGCAGCCGGTGAGGGCGACCAGGGTCGCCAGGGCCGGACCGGTCGCCGGCCAGGTGCGCAGGAGGAGGTTCACAGTGCCCCCGTGCCGTGAGGGTGAGCGATCTCACTTACCGTACGCCGACGAGCACGCTCCGAGCAGGCCCATCGGCGGTTCCCGGCGCGTAGATCGGCCCCCGGTGGGGAGGGAAAGCGCACATCGGGTGACGAAGGGAGGAACGATCATGAAAGCGGTGGTCTGGCACGACGTGGGGGACATCCGCCTGGAGGACGTCACCGAACCGAAGATCGAGCACCCGTCGGACGCCGTCGTGCGGATCACCGGCAGCGCGATCTGCGGGACCGACCTGCACTTCGTCCGGGGCACGGTGCCGGGGATGCGGCCCGGCACGATCCTCGGCCACGAGGGCGTCGGGGTCATCGAGGAGCTGGGGCCCCAGGTGCGCAACTTCGCCGTGGGGGACCGGGTGGCGATCCCGTCCACCATCGCCTGCGGGCGCTGCGTGTACTGCCGCGCCGGGTACTACGCGCAGTGCGACGTGGCCAACCCCAACGGCCGGGACGCCGGGACGGCGTTCTACGGCGGCCCCGCCTCCACCGGGCCGTACGACGGGCTCCAGGCCGAGTACGCGCGCGTCCCGTACGCGCACACCAACCTGGTGCCGATCCCGCCGGGGGTGACCGACGAGCAGGCGCTCATGGTCAGCGACATCTTCCCCACCGGATGGTTCGGGGCGCGGCTGGCCGAGGTCGGCGACGGGGACGTGGTGTGCGTGCTCGGCGCCGGGCCGGTGGGGCAGCTCGCCGCCCTGTCGGCGCGGATCCAGGGCGCGGGCCGGGTGCTGATCGTCGACGGGAACCCCGACCGGCTGGAGACCGCCCGGCTCCAGAACGCCGAGACGATCGACTTCAACGCCGAGGACCCGGTCGCCGCGGTCCGGGAGCTGACCGGCGGGATCGGCGCGGACCGGGTGATCGAGGCGGTCGGCGTGGACGCCCAGCGGCCCGTCGGCGGCCCCGCCGCCCAGCAGGTCGACGACCTGACCGCCGCCGAGTTCGAGCGCGAACGCGCCCGGACCGCGCCGCGCACCCACGTCCGGGGCTCCCAGTGGATGCCGGGCGACGCACCCAGCCAGGCGCTGCGGTGGGCGGTGGAGATGGTCGACAAGGCGGGCACGATCGGGATCATCGGCTACTACCCGCCGCAGTACACCAGCTTCCCGCTCGGCGTGGCGATGAACCGGAACCTGACCATCCAGGCGGGCAACTGCAACCACCGCCGCTACATGCCGGGGCTGCTGAGCCGCATCGCCTCCGGCGGCGCGGACCCGACGTCGGTCATCACCCAGCAGGAGGGCATGCCGACGGTGATCGAGGCGTACGAGGCCTTCGACCGCCGCGAGCCCGGCTGGACCAAGGTCGCCCTGGAGATCGCGGGGTGAGCCGGGTCACGGTGGTGGTCGCCACCCGTGACCGCCGCGCGGAACTGGCCGCGACCCTCGACCGGCTGGCGGCGTTACCGGAGCGCCCGCCGGTGGTCGTGGTCGACAACGGGTCACGGGACGGGACCGCCCGGATGGTCCGCGACCGCTTCCCGGGCGTGCGGGTCGTGGCGTTACGCCGCAACCTCGGGGCCTGCGCCCGCAACATCGGGGTCCGGCACGCGGCGACCCCGTACGTGGCCTTCAGCGACGACGACTCCTGGTGGGAGGCGGGCGCGCTGGCCGTCGCCGAGCGATGCTTCGAGGAGCATCCCCGGCTCGGGCTGCTGGTCGGGCGGATCCGGCTGGCCCCGGACGGGCGGCTCGACCGGGTGTCGCGGAAGATGGCCTCGGCGCCGCTGGGCCGGGAGGCCGACCTGCCCGGCCCGTCGGTGCTGGGGTTCCCCGCGTGCGCGGCCGTGGTGCGGCGTGCGGCGTTCCTGGACGCGGGGGGCTTCGACGACCTGCTGTTCTTCGGCGGCGAGGAGTCGCTGCTGGCGCTGGACCTGGCGGCGGCCGGGTGGGGCCTGGCCTATGTCGCCGACGCCGGGGTCTGGCACGCGCCGTCCGGGACGCGGGAGCCGCCGCCCCGGCGGTGGGCGCTGCACCGCCGCAACGACCTGCTGGTGTCGTGGATGCGGCTGTCGCTGC
>DATADI010000367.1:0-4990 GCA_036258615.1 Thermomonospora sp.
GCCTGAATGATGTTCGGTTCATCTCCGCCGGTTATCGCCACCTGGAAATCCCTGGGCCGGGAGGTCCGCCGTCCGCCCGGTGCGGCAACCCGCGTTTCGGAATACCGCCCCTGGCGCCCTGGCATTGCGGCGCGTCATAAAGATCGTCCCGGGTGGCTCATGCGTCGGCGCCCGGGTTGTAGCGCCCCGTGTACCGCTGGCCGGACAGTTTCCGGATCGTCTCCATGACCTCGTCGGTGACGGCCCGGCGCGCCTTGGCCGGGTGCAGGTCCCGGTAGCGGGAGAAGTCCATGGGCTCGCCGATCCGCACCGTCGGCCGGACGCGCAGCCGGGGACGCCACGCCCCGGTCGGCATGATCCGGTCGGTGCCGCCGAGGGCGACCGGCAGCACCGGGACCCCGGTCGTCAGCGCCAGCCACCCCACTCCGGTGCGTCCCCGGTACAGCCTGCCGTCGAGGGAACGGGTGCCCTCCGGGTAGATGCCCACGACCTCGCCCGAGGCCAGGACCGAGGCCGCCTGTTCCAGCGCCCTGACCGCCGCCCGCCGGGGCCCGCGCCGGATGGGCACGTTGCCGAGTGCGAGCATGCACCAGGCGACGCAGCGCCCCGACCGGCCCGGCAGTTCGAAGTAGTCGGACTTGGCCAGGTAGACGACCCGGCGGGGGATCACGGGGGACAGCACGAAGCTGTCCACGAACGACAGGTGGTTGCTCGCCAGGATGAACGGTCCCTCGGCCGGGACGTTCGCGGCCCCCTGGACCCGGGGGCGCAGCGCCAGCCGCAGCAGCGGGCCGACCGCGTGGGACATGAAGCCGTGGAACGTCCGGGCCGCCCGGCCCGCCGCCGGCGGCTCGGCGCGACCGGACGGCGGGAGACCTCGCGTGATCATGAGGCCGACCGTAGGCGGGCCCCGGCGCCGTCCGCATCGGCAACGCGACTGGTCATGACCCCCGGACGACACCCCGGCTGGTAAATAATCGAGCGAGCGATTATTTTAGGGATCCGGACAACCGCACGAGGCGTGGAGGCCGTCATGACAGACCCGACCCGGTCGGCGCACGACCGGAGGAAACCCATCGCCGTCACCGTCGTGGCGACGCTGGTCGGCATGCTGTTCGCCTGGTCGTTCCTGGGCGCGCTGCACCGTCCCGAGCCGCGCGAGGTGCCGGTCGGCGTCGTCGCGCAGGGCGACGCCGCCGGGCTCCAGCGGACGATCGAGCAGCGCGCCGGGGACGCGTTCGACCCGAAGGGCTACCCCGACGAGCAGGCCGCCCGGCGGGCGCTGCTGGAACGCGAGGTGGACGCCGTCTTCATCCCCGGGCCGGGCGGCAACCGGCTGCTGGTCGCGTCCGCCTCGGGGCGGATGGCCGGCTCGATCCTCACCCAGGGATTCCAGGCCGTGAGCCAGGCCGCCGGGCAGCGGCTCACCGTCGAGGACGTCCGGCCGCTGCCGCGCGACGACGGCAACGGGATCTCGTCCATGTTCTTCGTGGTCACGCTGGCCCTGCCCGCCGTGATGCTGGCGGTCATGCTGGCCCTGGCGGCTCCCTGGCTGCCCGCCGGGCGCCGCGTCGCGGCGGTGATCGTGGGGTCGGTGGTGCTGGCCGGGGCGAACGCGTGGGTCGCGGCCGGGCTGACCGGCGCGCTCACCGGCGCGCCCTGGGAGCTGTGGGGCCTCGGCACGCTGCTGGCGTTCGCCGTCTGCGCCACCACGGCGGGCGCGGTGCACCTGGCCGGGCCCCCGGCGGGCGGGCTGGTGGCCCTGCTGTTCGTGCCGATCGGCGTCCCGGCCAGCGGCGGCCCGATCGGGTCGCACTACATCCCCGAGTGGTACGCGGCGGTCGGGGAGTTCCTCCCGGTCGCGGCGGGCATCGACGCCGTCCGCAACGCCGTCTACTTCGACGGCAACGCGATCGGCGGGCCGCTGCTGGTCCTGTCGCTGTGGGCGCTGCTCGGCGCCTCGATGCTGTCGGCCCCCAGGGCACGGCGGCGCACCGGTGAGGTGGCCGAGCCGGTGGCGGCCCACTGATGGGCCTGGAGGAGCGACTCCCGAGCGGGTTCATGCTCACCACGGTGGAGCGGCTGGCCGGATGGGCGCGGAGCAGTTCGACGTGGCCGCTGACGTTCGGCCTGGCCTGCTGCTCCATCGAGCTGATGGACGTCGGCATGGCCAGGCACGACTTCTCCCGGTGGGGCATGGAGCGCGCCTCGGCCACCCCGCGGCAGGCGGACCTGATGATCGTGGCGGGCCGGGTCAGCCAGAAGATGGCCCCGGTGCTGCGGCGGCTGTACGACCAGATGACCGCCCCCAAGTGGGTGATCGCGATGGGCGTGTGCGCCTCGTCCGGCGGCATGTTCAACAACTACGCCGTGGTCCAGGGCGTCGACCACATCGTCCCGGTGGACGTCTACATCCCCGGCTGCCCGCCACGGCCGGAGATGGTGCTGGACGCCGTCCTGAAACTGCACGACACGATGCGCAACACCCGGCTGGGCGCCCACCGTGACCTCGACGTCGCCGAGGAGGAGGCGCGGGCGCTGACCCGCCGGAGGCACCATCGTGCGGGTCCCGGGCCCGCCTGAGGCCGCCGGACCGGCGCGCGGGTGCTTGGATATGGGGGGAGGTGCGGAGCTGTGGTGACGACGAGCGGACCCGCCCGACGGCGGCCGGGCCGTCCCCCCAAGTCCGAGGCCGGGGACACCAAGGCCGTGCTGGTCGAGGCGGCGCTGCGGCTGTTCGCGCAGAAGGGGTTCGCGGGCACGTCGATCCGGGCGATCGCCCGCGAGGTCGGGCTCAGCGAGAGCGTGCTGTACGCCCACTTCGACAGCAAGCGGGCGATCTTCGAGGCGGCGCTGGCGCGGCTGGGCCCCCAGCGGGTCGCGGCCGTCCTGGACGACCTCGACCCGGCGCTCGGCGACGACGACCCGCCCGCGTTCGTCCGGGAACTGGTCCGGCGCTCGCTCGACGCGTGGGACACCCCCGACGGCAGGCTGCTGATGAGCCTGATGGTCCGGGACGGCCTGGCGCACGACCCGGAGCTGGTCGCGACCCTCGACGAGACGATGGGCCGGGTCGGCGCGGTGTTCGAGCGGTGGATCCGCGCCGGGACGATGCCCGCCGACCTCGGTGAGCCGACCGACCTGGCGTACGCGCTCATCGCCCCGATCGCGCAGGCCCGGCTGCTGTGGCTGCACGCCGGCGCCACCGACGAGCAGCGCGCGACGGCCCGCGACCGCGCCACCCGGCACACCGAGGTGTTCATCCGGGCGGTCTTCCGCGACCACGGGTCATGAGCGCGCCGGCCGCCGAGGCGGACCGGCCGATCCGGGTGCTGCTGGCCGAGGACGTCACGATCCTGCGCGGCGCGCTGGCCGGGCTGCTGGCCCTGGAGCCCGACATCGAGATGGTCGCGGAGGTCGGCACGGGCGACGCGATCGTGCCCGCGGCCCTGCGGCACCGGCCCGACGTCGCCGTGCTGGACATCGACCTGCCCGGCGTCGACGGCCTCACCGCCGCCGCCGACCTGCGCGCCCGGCTGCCGGGGTGCCGCACCCTCATCCTGACCGGCCTGGGCGGGCCGGGCCACCTGCGCCGGGCGCTGGACGCCCACGCGGGCGGGTTCCTGCTCAAGGACGCGCCCCCCGAGGAACTGGCCGACGGGATCCGCCGGGTCGCCGCGGGCGAGCAGGTGGTGGACCCGCACCTGGCCCTGGCGTCCGTCCGCCAGCCGGTCAGCCCGCTCACCCCGCGCGAGGCCCAGGTGCTGCGACTGGCCGCCGAGGGCGCCGGGGCCGACGACATCGCCACCCGGCTCGGCCTGTCCAGTGGAACGGTCCGCAACTACCTGACGAACGGCATCACCAAGCTCAACGCCCGCAACCGCCTCGACGCCGTCCGCATCGCCACCGGACTCGGCTGGATCTGACCGCCGACCCATGAGGAATTCACGGCCCGACCGCTGATCGGCGCACTGGGCCGCCCACCGCACCGCTGCCATGCTCCCAGGCATGGACGGGGACGTGCTCCATGGACGCAGGGCCGAGCGGGCCCGGATCGACGGGTTGCTCGACGGCACACGCGGCGGTGCGGGCGGGGTGCTCGTGCTGCGCGGCGACGCGGGGGTCGGCAGATCGGCCCTGCTGGAGTACGCGGCGCGGCGGGCGGCGGGCCTGCGGGTGCTGCGAGGCGCCGGAGCCGAGGCGGAGGCCGGCCTGCCGTTCGCGGCCCTGCACCTGCTGCTGCGCCCGCACCTGGCGCTCGCCGGGACGCTGCCGGGCCCGCAGGCGGCGGCGCTGCACACCGCGTTCGGCCTGGCCCCGGCGCGACCCGGTCAGGAGCACCTCGCGGGACCGGCGCTGCTGGCCCTGCTCGGCGAACTGGCGCGGGAGACGCCGGTGCTGTGCCTGGTGGACGACGCGCAGTGGCTCGACCCGGCGTCGGCCGACGCGCTGCGGTTCGCGGCCCGGCGGCTGGGAACCGAACGCGTGGCGATGCTCCTCGCCGTCCGCACCACCCCCGGGCGACCCGACGTCTGGGACCGCGCCGGGCTCCCGGACCTGCCGCTGACGCCCCTGGACCATCGCGCGGCGGGCCTGCTGCTCGCCGAGCGGGCACCGGGCCTGCCCGCCGAGCGGCGCGACCGCCTGATCACCTGGGCCGAGGGCAACCCCCGGGCCCTGGTCGAACTGCTGTCGGCCCATCCCGACCGATGGGCGGACGCCCTCCTGGACGACGGGGTCCACTGCGACCACCTGCACGCACTGCCGCAGGACACACGGACCCTGCTGACGGTCGCGGCCGCCGACGACACCGGCGCCCCCGCCGTCATCGTGGAGGCCGCCCGGCGGCTGGGCGTCACCCTGGACGCGCTCGACGCCGCCGAGCGGGCCGGGCTGGTCCGGCTCACCCAGACCCGTTTCGGGTTCCGGCATCCGCTGATCCGCGCGGCGGCGTACCGGCACGCCCCGGTCGCCACCCGCCTGGCCGCGC
>DATADI010000368.1:0-3117 GCA_036258615.1 Thermomonospora sp.
TCGCGGCCGGGACGGGCGTGGGGCCCGTCCCGGCCGTCGTGTTCCGGGCGGCGCGGGGGCCCGAAAATGTCGGACCCAAGCCCTACGGTAGGGGCGACCCGACCAGGGACCTGCCGAGAGGGGCCGCCATGAAGCTGCTCACCGCGACCTCCGTCACCCAGGGATACCGCGACAACGACTTCGACTGGTGCGTCGAGGGAGAGCTGGTCCAGATCGGCGTCGTCTGCGACCGCGACCGCGAGGATCCCGACGGGGCCTGCGGCTGTGGCCGCGCGTTCGCCGGGCTGAACTCCCACCGCGCCACGACCACGGCCATGGTGCGCGAGGTGCCGGGCTTCACCGAGACCGACTACGTTGAGGCCATCCGGTCCAGCCTTCAGCAGCAGGGGTACGACCCCGGCCATGCCGAGCACGCCGCCGCCGAGCTGCGCTGCCTGGTCCGCGGCTGGCCCGTCGGCACCATCGTGGAACGACGGCTGGACGAGATCGTGGTGCGCGAGTACGCGCAGCCCTGACAGGTCGGCGACGAAGGGGGGCGGCCGTGCTGGTCGCATTCTCGGTGACCCCGCTCGGTGCGGGAGAGGACGTCGGCGCACTGGTCGCCGAGGCCGTGCGGGTGGTCCGCGCCAGCGGCCTGCCCAACCGCACCGACGCCATGTTCACCACCATCGAGGGGGAGTGGGACGAGGTCATGGCGGTCGTGAAGGCCGCCGCCGACGCCGTCGCCGCCCGCGCTCCCCGCGTCAGCCTCGTCCTCAAGGCCGACCTGCGCCCCGGCGTCACCGACGCCATGACCGCCAAGGTCGAGTCCGTCGAACGCCACCTCGCCGAAGGCTGACCCACCCCCAGGAGCGAGCCGGCCTCCCGCCCCCCTGCATCGTCGCTCCAGAGCGTCGTACCGCACCGATACGTATCGGGGCCTTCGGGGTGGCGCGGGGGCTGCCGTGGTCTTGGCGGGGAGCCGGGTCAGGGGGTGGGGGTGTCGGGGATGCAGGCGCGGACGCCGCCGTCGCGGCCCTTGCCGAAGGCGGTGATGCGCTCGATGGGGTCGCCGTGGTCCTGGGGGTTGGTCCACTCGGTGTCGTCGCCCACGGCCACGAGACCGTTGGAGAGTTCCTTGACGTCGCCGTCCTCGAACAGGAGGGTGCCGTCGCGCCTGGCGCCGTAGAGGGCGGCGCCCGCCAGGCAGTCCGCCTGGAGTTCGGTGGCGCGGGCCACGTGGTTCATGCGGAGCCGGTTCTGGATGGCGTGACCCCACTCGTGGGCGATGACGAGGTAGACCCACGCGTCGCCCTGCGCGTAGCCGGTGCGCATCAGGTTGTCGTCCCAGGCGATGTAGTCCTCGGGGATGCAGTAGAACGCGTTGTTCCTGCTGGCGGGCTGCCCCGCGCAGGTGGGGGCGGTGCTCAGGTCGTCGCCGTCGTAGCCTCCGTGGACCCGGGGCGACCGGTAGGTCCCGGTGAAGAACTCCGACCAGTGGGTGCGCCAGTAGCCGTCGATGATCTGCGGTGCCCCGGTGATGTCCCGCTGGAACTCCGCCTCGTTGATCGGGGTGCCCTGGGCCGGGCCGCCGGTGCCCGTACCGCCCGTTCCGCCGGTGCCGGGGGTCGGGGTCGCGGCGGCGCCCGCCGTACCCGGGCCCTGGCCCGGCGCGGTGGCGGGGGCGGTGGGCCGGGAGGTGGCACCGACCTCGCCGGTGCTGCCGAGCCGGATGGAGCAGCCGGTGGCGGTCAGCAGGGCGCCGCCGAGGGCGAGGGCGGCCAGGGGCAGTCGGGGGATGTGCATGGTGCCTCTCCGTCAGTCACTCCGGTGCGCTTGCCGCGCGACCGATCGGCGATCGGACGGGGCGGGAGGCGTCGCCGGTTGCACATTCCGGATGTGAACAAAGGCACCCGAACAAAGGTCGCAGGAAAGGCATCTCACCAGGCGATGCGCGTTCCGGCAGAGAACCGGTGGCGAGTTGCGGGCGTCCCTATCCTGGGGCGTCCTCCAGCCAGGCGCGGATCTCGTCGTCGGCCGGAGGGAGCACCCGCCACAGGGCCTCGTCCAGCGCCGTGCACAGCGGGATCCGCTCGTGCATCCCGAACGCCTGGAACAGGTTGGCCAGGAAGGGCCGCAGGCCCATGATGGCCAGGGACACCCCGTGCTCGGCGCACTGCCGTTCGGTGGCCGACAGCATCCGCAGGGCGCTGCCGTCGCAGAAGGACACGCCGCTCATGTCGAGGACGAGCGGGCGGCCCGCCTCCTCGGCCAGTTCCAGCAGGCGGGCCTGCAGGCCGGGCCCGGTGTAGCAGTCGATCTCACCGCACAGCAGCACGACGGAGTAGCGCTCACTGTCCACCACGACCATATCGACGACGATGTCTTCCACGACGACCTCGCTGAGATTCTCGTGACAAATCAGCATTGCGCCGGTACGCATCGTTGCCAAGAGGGTGAACGAACTTTCTCTCGATCTTTCCGGATGGAGCGGTTTCCGGACGGTCTCAGCCGGAGAGCGGGGACGGACCGTCACCGTCCGTGACGATCGCCCGGCCCGCCCGGACGAGCGCCGCGTTGTCGGCGGCGGGCCGGCCGTCCGGCAGCAGGAGGGTGTCCTCCAGGCCGATCCGGGTGTCCAGGCCGAGTTCCGCCGCGAGCCGCAGCACGGGCCAGGCGCCGCCCTCCTCGCCGTGCAGCAGCACCGGGCGTTCCGCGTCGCGGAGGCGTTCCAGAAGGTCGCGGCCGGTGGCGGCGGCGGTGCGGGGGTCGGGGTCGGTGACCTCGGCCAGCACCCGCAGCACCCGTCCGGCACCCGGCCAGGCCAGGAAGCGCTCGGCCCCGTCGGTGCCGGAGAAGATCCCGGCCTCGATGCCGACACCGCGTTCCAGCAGGGACTCCGCGACCATCGCGGCGCCCTCCTCGTGCCAGTTGACCGACGCGTGGTCGGGCAGCACCGTCCACGAGCGCACCAGCGCCGCCCGCCGGTAGGGGTCGGGTTCGGCCCAGGCCGCCGTGGTGACGCCGACCGGGACGCCGGGGGCGGCGGCGCGCACGGCGGCGACGGCCCGCGCGACCGGCTCGGGTTCGAGCGACTCCACGCCGGTCGCGTCGCGCGGGTGGAGGTGGGCGTCGCGG
>DATADI010000369.1:0-5764 GCA_036258615.1 Thermomonospora sp.
CCGCCGGAGGCTCGCTGTGGCGGTGCCGCTGGCCGCGACCGTGTGGGCCTACGACCTGAGGCTGAAGGACACCTGGGCGGGCCCGGCGGCGATGGCGGCGGCGCGGGGGCTCGACGTGCTGCTGGGCGGGGGTCCCGGGGCCGCTCAGGCCGCCGCCGCGATCGCCGTCCACACCTACGGGCTGACCTGCCTGAGCCGGGGGGAGGTCGGCGGGGCGAGCCGGGTGCAGGTCGGCATCGCGCTGGCCGCGACCACGACGGCCGCTGCCGCCGCCGCGCTCCCGGTGAGGCGCTGGACCTTCACCGGGCCCTCCGGGGCCGCCCGGCTGGCTCTGGCCGCCGCGTACGCCGGTCTGGTGGGCGGGGCGCAGGTCCGCGCGGCGCGGAACCCCGACGCGGGCACCGTGCGCGCGGCCGTGGGGGCGGGGATCCTCGGGCTGCTGCCGTTGCAGGCGGCGTTCGCGGCGCGGCGGGGCCGTCCCGTCGTCGCCGGGGCGCTGGCGGCCGTCCATCCGCTGGCGCGGCTGCTGGCCCGGAAGGTGTCCCCGACGTGAGGTTCGCCTACGGGACGAACGGGTTCGCCAACCACCGGCTCGATGAGGCGCTCGCGGTGCTCGCCGACCTGGGGTACGAGGGCGTGGCGCTGACGCTGGACACCGGGCACCTGGACCCCTACGGCCCCGATGTGGCGCGCGAGGTCGCCCGGGTCGGGGCACGGCTGGCGGACCTGGGCCTGGACGTCGTGATCGAGACCGGCGGCCGGTACGTGATCGACCCGCGCCGCAAGCACCATCCGACCCTGCTGAGCCCACCGGACGAGGCCGCCCGCCGGATCGACCTGCTGTTTCGGGCCGTCCGAATCGCCGCCGACCTGGGGGCCGAGGCGATGTCGTTCTGGAGCGGCACCGCCGATCCCGGCCTGCCCGACGCGACGGCCTGGGAACGGCTCACCGAAGGCGTCGCACGGGTCGTGGCCGAGGCCGAACGGCGGGGCGTCACGCTGGGCTTCGAGCCCGAGCCCGGGATGTTCGTGGACACCATCGCCGGGTTCGAGGACCTGCACGCCCGCCTCGGCGAGCCCACGGCCCTGGGGCTGACGCTCGACATAGGGCACTGCCGGTGCCTGGAGCCGCTGCCCGTCCCGGACTGCGTCCGCCGCGCCGCGCCCCACCTGGTGAACGTGCAGATCGAGGACATGCGGCGCGGCGTCCACGAGCACCTCGAATTCGGCCAGGGCGAAATCGACTTCCCGCCGGTGCTGACGGCGCTCGCCGAGTCGGGATACCGCGGGCTGGTGGGCGTGGAGCTGCCCCGGCACAGCCACGCCGCCCCGGCCGTCGCGGAGCGTTCGATCCGGTTCCTGCGCGCCGCCGCGAAGGAGGCCGCCCGATGATCGACACCCTGATCCCCCTCCTCCCCCCGGACGAACGCGCCTGGCGCTGGCTGGCCGACGCCCTCCGCCGGATCGCGGACGACGACGCGGCGATCCTGGAGCTGTTCCCGGCGGTCCGCCGGGTCTGCGGGCGCGGGCCGCTGCCCGGGGTCCCCGGCTGGACCATCGACGAGTCCGCGCGGCTCGTGCTGCTGCAGGGGCTGGCCGCGCCGCGTACGACGGTCCCCGAGGTCTACCGGTACGGCGACACCGCCGAGAAGATCGCCGTGCTCAAGGCGCTCCCGCTGCTCGACGTGGGCCCGGACGCCCTCCCGCTCGTCCGCGACGCCCTGCGGACCAACGACACGCGGCTCATCGAGGCCGCCGTGGGCCCGTACGCCGCCGGGCACCTGCCCGCCCACGAGTACCGGCAGGCCGTCCTGAAGTGCGTGTTCGTCGGCATTCCCCTGAGCGCGGTGGCCGGGCTGGAGCGGCGGGCCGACCGGGAGCTGGCGCGGATGCTCGCCGACTACGCCCACGAACGCACGGTCGCCGGACGCGACGTCCCCGAGGACGTCCAGCGATTTGCGGACGTCCACAACCAAGGCAGGGAAGGCCACTGATGCGCATCTTCGACCCGCACATCCACATGACCTCGCGCACCACCGACGACTACGAGCGGATGTACGAGGCCGGGGTACGGGCGGTCGTGGAGCCCGCGTTCTGGCTCGGCCAGCCCCGCACGTCCCCCGACACGTTCGCGGACTACTTCGACTCACTGCTGGGCTGGGAGCCGTACCGGGCGTCCCAGTTCGGCATCCGCCATCACTGCACCATCGCGCTGAACCCCAAGGAGGCCAACGACCCGCGCTGCCGTCCCGTCCTGGACCTGCTGCCCCGCTACCTCGCCAAGGACGGCGTGGTCGCGGTCGGGGAGGTCGGCTACGACTCGATGACCCCCGAGGAGGACGAGGTCCTCGCCGCCCAGCTCGCCCTCGCCCACGACGCGGACCTGCCCGTCCTCGTCCACACCCCGCACCGCGACAAGCTCGCCGGGACCCGCCGCACCCTCGACGTGGTCCGCGAGTCGGGCCTGCCGCCCGAACGGGTCCTCATCGACCACCTCAACGAACCGACCGTGGCGATGACCAGGGAATCCGGGTGCTGGATGGGGTTCTCCGTCTACCCCGACACCAAGATGGACGAGGATCGGATGGTAATGATCCTCAAGGAGCACGGCACGGAACGCGTCCTGGTGAACTCGGCCGCCGACTGGGGCCGCAGCGACCCGCTGACGACCCGCAGGGTCGGCGCGGCGATGCTGGCGGCGGGATTCGGCGAGGACGACGTGGACACCGTCCTGTGGAAGAACCCGGTGGCCTTCTACGCGCAGAGCGGCCGGCTCGACCTGGACGGCGCCGCGCCCTTGGGGTCCCACGCCGGCAACACCATCGAGCGAGGCGGATGACATGCGCTTCAGGCACCGCGACGGGACCCTCGTCCACGTCGCCTACTGCACGAACGTCCACCCGGCCGAGGACCTGGACGGGGTGATCGCGCAGTTCACCCGGTACGCCCGCCCGGTCCGCGAACGGCTCGGCCTGGCCCGGCTCGGGGTGGGGCTGTGGCTGGCCCGGCCGGTCGCCGACACCCTCACCGCCGACCCCGGGGAACTGCTGCGGCTGAAGCGCGCCGTGGACCGCGCCGGGCTGGAGGTCGTCACCATCAACGGCTTCCCGTACGAGGGCTTCGGCGGCGAGGTCGTCAAGCACGACGTCTACCACCCGGACTGGACCCAGCCCGAGCGCATGCGCTACACGCTCGACCTGGCGCGGATCCTGATCCGGCTGCTGCCCGACGACGTCAACCGGGGCAGCATCTCCACCCTGCCGCTGGCCTGGCGGGACCCGTGGTCGCGGGCGCAGGAGGCGCTGGCCGCCCGCCGCCAGGACCGCCTCAACCGGGAGCTGACCGCGCTGGCCTCGGCGACCGGCCGGGTGATCCGGGTGGGGTTCGAGCCGGAGCCGGGCTGCCTGGTGGAGAACACCGGGCAGGCCGCCCGGCACCTGCTCGGCGGCACCCGGTTCCTCGGCGTCTGCCTGGACACCTGTCACCTGGCCGTCGGGTTCGAGGACCCGGCGGCGGCCGTGGACCGGCTCGCCGAGGCGGACCTGCCGATCGTCAAGCTCCAGGCGTCCTGCGCCCTGGCCGCCGACCGGCCCCGCGACGCCGCGCAGCGCGCCGCGCTCGCGGACTTCACCGAGCCCCGGTTCCTCCACCAGACCCGCGAACGGGACGTGGAGCCCGGGGCCGACGACCTCGACGTCGCCCTCGACGGCGGGCTGCCCGGCGACCACGAGTGGCGCGTCCACTTCCACGTCCCGCTGCACTCCGACCCCGCCGGGCCGCTGCGCTCCACCCGCCCCGTGCTGGACGGGACGCTGGAGACCGTGTTCGGCGGCGAGCGGGCGCTCACCGACCACGTCGAGGTCGAGACCTACACCTGGGACGTGCTGCCCGGCCGTCCCAAGGGCAAGGAGGCGCTGGTGGAGGGGATCGCCGCCGAACTGGCGTGGACCCGCGACCGGCTTCTCGCCCTCGGACTGCAACAGGAGACCTGATCGTGCCCGTCGCCTCCCCCCGGCCGCTCGTCGTGATCGACGTGGTGGGCCTGACCCCCCGGCTGCTCGCCCACATGCCCCGCCTCACCCGGGCGATGCGCGCGGAGGCCGCCCTGGAGACCGTGCTGCCCGCGGTGACCTGCTCGGTGCAGTCGACCCTGCTCACCGGGGAACTCCCCAGCGGGCACGGTGTCGTCGGCAACGGCTGGTACTTCCGCGAGCTGGGCGAGGTGCTGCTGTGGCGGCAGCACAACGCGCTGGTCGGCGGCGAGAAGGTCTGGGACGCCGCCCGCCGGATCCACCCGGGGTACACGGTCGCCAACGTCTGCTGGTGGTACGCGATGGGGGCGGCGACGGACTTCACGGTGACGCCGCGGCCGGTCTACCACGCCGACGGCCGCAAGTCCCCCGACTGCTACACCGTCCCGGCGTCCCTGCGGGTCGACCTGACCCGGGCGCTGGGACGCTTCCCGCTGTTCTCCTACTGGGGCCCCAAGGCGGGCATCGCCTCCAGCCGGTGGATCGTGGAGGCGTCCCGGATGCTGCTCGACCGGGAGAGCCCCGACCTGACGCTCGTCTACCTCCCGCACCTGGACTACGACCTCCAGCGGTACGGCCCCGACGCGCCCCAGGCGGCCGCGGCGGCCCGCGAGATCGACGCCGCCATGGCCCCGCTGCTGGACGACGCCGCCGCCAGGGGCGCGGTCACGGTGGTGCTGTCGGAGTACGGGATCACGAACGTGTCCCGGCCGGTGGACGTCAACCGTGCCCTGCGCCGCGCCGGGCTGCTGGAGGTCCACCGGCAGGCGGGCATGGAGTACCTGGACCCGTGGCGGTCCCGGGCCTTCGCCGTCGCCGACCACCAGATCGCCCACGTCTACGTCAGGGACCCCGCCGACCTGCCGCGCACCCGGTCGGTGCTGGCCGAACTGCCCGGCGTGGACGAGATCCTGGACGCCAAGGACCAGGCGTCCTACGGGCTCGACCACGCCCGGTCGGGGGAGCTGGTGGCGGTGGCGGCGCCGGACTCCTGGTTCACGTACTACTACTGGCTGGACGACGCCCGCGCCCCCGACTTCGCCCGTGGGGTCGACATCCACCGCAAGCCCGGATACGACCCCGCCGAGCTGTTCCTCGACCCTGCGGATCCGCTGGTCAAGGCCAGGGCCGGGCTCGCGCTCGCCCGCAAGCACCTGGGCCTGCGGTACACGATGCAGGTCGTCCCGCTGGACCCGTCGTCGGTGCGCGGCAGCCACGGCAGGCTCCCCGCGACCCCGGACGACGGGCCCGTCCTGATGTGCTCCGAGCCCCTCGGCCGGTCGTCGTACGCCGCCACGGACGTCAAGGCGTTGCTGCTGTCGCTGGCGGGCCTGACCGGCCCGGAGGCGTCAGCCGGGTGACCGCTGCCCGAAGATCTCCTCCAGCCGCTCTCCGGCGGCCAGCCGCCGGAGCGTGTCCCGCATCGCGTCCCCGTCGTTGAGGTGCGGGAACGGCTCGTCCGGTACGGGCACGCCCAGGAACCCGCACAGCGGCCCCCAGCCCTCCGTCACCTCGAAGACCAGGAGCCGGTCGGCCGGGACCGTGGCCTTCACCTCCGCGACGTGCCGTTCGAACGCCGCCACCGACTCCCCCTCGCCGGGGATCGTGTCGGTCCCGACGCCGAACGTGCGCCTCCAGATCCCGTCCAGCAGCGACTCCCGCAGCGCCCGCGTGGTCTTCAGGTACGGGTGCGCGCCCTCGGGGATCGGGGTGACCGTGGCCTGGAAGATCGT
>DATADI010000370.1:0-16046 GCA_036258615.1 Thermomonospora sp.
CGGGGGGGGGGGGGGGCGGGGGTCAGGGGGGGGGGGCGTGGCGGGCGCAGTGGCGGCAGGCTCGGGCGGAGGCGGCGATGACGACGTGGGCGGCGGCGGCGAGGGTGCCCGCGAGGGCGGGCGGGGCCCAGCCGGCGGCGGGGAGGGAGATGAGGATGAGCGCCACGGAGCTGATCATGATGGCGACGCCGGTGGCGGTGCCCGTCCAGGCGACCAGCCGGGGCAGCAGGTCGGGGGTGGGCAGGCGGCGGGCGAGCGTGCCGGTGGCGGCCAGGGTGACCGTGGCGACCAGGACGGCGGCGCCGGCGGCGGTGGCCAGCGGGGCGGTGAGGACGCGGGCGCCGCTGGGCAGCGGCCAGCCGGGCTCGCTGATCCACAGCAGGTGCCAGCAGGCGATCAGGAGGGCGAGGGTGAGGGCGAGGGTCCGGGCGGTGTGGCGGGTCTGGACGATGGTGAGTTCGCGCTGGAAGTCGGGGGCGATCTCGGTGACGGGGCCGAACTCGCGGACGGCCTCGCGGGCGGCCTGCGGGTAGGGGGTGCCCGCGTCGGCGTGGGCCGCGGCGGTGTCGTGGAGGCCGTCCCGGACCTCGGTGATCATCCGTTCCCGGAGGCGGGCGGGGCCGCGCAGGGTGGCCGCGAGGTCGGCCACGTACTCCTCGATGGGGTCGGCGGAGGCGGTCACGTCGCCTGCCCGGGGGCCGGGTCCAGGACCGCGCCGATGGCGGTGGTGAACTCGCGCCAGGCGGTCCGCTTGGTGGCGAGGCTGCGGCGGCCGGCGTCGGTGAGCCGGTAGTGGCGGCGGCGGCGTTCGCCGACCGTCTGCCAGTCGCTGCTCAGCAGGCCGAGCCGCTCCAGCCGGTTGAGCGCGGGGTAGATCGTGCCGGTGCGCAGTTCCAGCGCGCCCCCGCTGCGTTCCTGGACGGCGGCGATGATCGCGTAGCCGTGCAGCGGCCCGCGTTCCAGGACCGCCAGCAGCAGCCCGTCCATGTGTCCCCGTACGGCGTCCGCCCTCATGGGGGGCAGCGTAGCAGGGTGCGTAGGCTGTCTATATATTGGCTGCCTACGCATCCATTCGGACGAGAGGCTCCCGCATGGCCAAGGTGCTGCTGTCCCTGCACGTGCTCGCGGCGATCGTGGTGGTCGGGCCGATCACCGTGGCCGCCTCGCTGTTCCCCCGCCACGCGCGGGAGCCGGCGAGCGCGGGCACCGCCGCGTTCCTGCACCGGATCTGCCGCGGCTACGCCGTCGCCGGTATCGCGGTGCCGGTGTTCGGGTTCGCGACCGGGGCGCAGCTCGGCGTCCTCACCGACCCCTGGCTGATCGCGTCGGTCATCCTCACGGCGATCGCGGCGGGGGTGCTCGTGCTCGGCATCCTTCCGGGGCAGCGGCGCCTGCTCGCGGCCGATGGCCCGGGTCTCCCGGACGGGACGGCCTCGGTCGCGACCCGGCTGGCCATGATCACGGGGATCTTCAACCTGCTCTGGGCGGTCGTCGTGGTCCTCATGATCGTCCGCCCCGGCTCGACCACCGGCGCGTGACCCACTCGCCTGCCGAGAAAACGGAGATCTGATGGAGGCCCCTGACGGGCTGCCGTTCCCCCCCACCGACATCGCGTTGCGCGCGATGCGTTATGTGAGGGAAATCCAGGATCCGGCGATTTTCCACCACAGCATGCGAGCGTACCTCTACGGGCGTTTCCTCACCGGCCTGGGTTATCCCGAGGAGAAGGTCGAGGTCGTGTGGGACGCGGTCGCCCTGCATCTGTGCTACGAGATCGCGCTGCGGAAGCGGCCCGAGATCGCCCTGGTCACGGCGGGCGCCGGGTACGACCTCTCGCCCTTCGGGCCTCCGCTGCCCGCCGGGTACGCCGAGCGGATCCATTCCGCGCTGCCGCGCCTGCACGCCTCGGCCGTGCTGTACGACGCGATCGTCGGCCAGGCGCTCGACAAGCCGCACAAGGCCCCGCCGTTCAGCCCGCCCGGCGAACTCCTCCGGCAGCGTACGCGTGAGGCGTGGCCCACCTGGAAGCAGTTGATGACCCAGCAGCCGAGCTGGAACGACTACGACGGATATCCTCCCGAAGGAAGCCTTTGATGAACGACCAGCGCGTTTCCCGGCGTACCCTGCTCACCTCTCTGGCGGCGACCGCGGGTGTTTCCGGAACTGCGGCGGCGTTGCTCTCGAATGGCCGCGAGGACGGCGGTCCTTCGCCCGCGGCGCCGGTGACCCGTTATTCTCTGCACGGACGGCACCAGCCCGGTATCGACACTCCGCAGCAGCGTTACGCGTTCTTCGCCGCGTTCGACCTGGGGGGCACGGAGAAGGACGGCGGTGCCGTCTTCCGGCGGCTGATGGAACGGTGGACGGTCGCCGCCGAACGCCTGATGAGCGGCCAGGCGCCCGGCCCGATCCCGGCCGACCGCCCGGACGCGCCCGCCGACAACGGCATCGCCGACGGCCTCGACACGTCCCGGCTGACGCTCACCTTCGGTCTCGGGCCGGACCTCTTCGAGCGGATCGGCCGCGCGGACCAGCGGCCCCGCCGGTTGCGCCCGCTTCCCGGCTTCCCCACCGACCGGCTCGAACCCGCCTGGAGCGGCGGCCAGCTCCTCGTCCAGATCTGCGCGGACGATCCCCAGGTCATCAGCCACGCCTTCCGCACCCTGCGGGGCCGCACCCCCGGCATCGCCCGCCTGCGCTGGAGCCAGCAGGGATTCCTCGGCGTGTTCGGCGACGCGACCCCGCGCAACCTGTTCGGCCACAAGGACGGGACCGCCAACCCCCGCACCGGCACCGCCAAGTTCGACCAGACGGTCTGGGCCGGGCCGGACGAGGAGCCGTCGTGGTTCTCCGGCGGGACCTACCTGGTGTTCCGCAAGATCCGCATGGACCTGCCCAAGTGGGACACCAGCACGACCCTCGACCAGGCCCGCTCGATCGGCCGCCACCGGGACTCCGGCGCTCCGCTGAGCGGCGGCCACGAGTTCACCGCCCCCGACTTCGCCAGGACGGGCCGTGACGGGGAACGCCTGATCCCGCCGGACTCCCATGTGGCCCTGGTGCGCGACATCCCGATGTTCCGCCGCTCCTACAACTACGACTACGGCGTCCAGGGCATCACGGAGCCGATCGACCACGACCACGGCGACCACCCCCACGACGGCCCGGCCCACACCCACCACGGCGGCGGCCACGACGCCTACGACAGCGGCGTCCTGTTCTGCGCCTACCTCCGCGACCCGGAGGACTTCGTCCGCGCCCAGTCCAAGCTCGCCGCCTCCGACCGGCTGAACGCCTTCATCCGCCACACCGGCAGCGCCGTCTTCGCCGTCCCCCCAGGCACCCGCCCCGGCCTCCCCCTGGCCTCCGCCCTCCTCCCCTCCCCCTGACCCACCCCCCACCACCAGGGGAACGACCTCGCCACCGCGCCCCACCCAACGTCCAGGAGCGCACGCCGGGGATCAGGCCGTGCGGTGGGATACCTCACAAGCCAGGGCACCTGACGACGTGGCCGGTGAGGTGGGGATCAGGTCGGGATGGCGAGGGTCAGAGGGAAGACGGCGGGGGCGCCGGACTGGCGGAGGAGGCGGGTGGCCACGGTCATGGTCCAGCCGGTGTCGATGTGGTCGTCCACCAGGAGGAGGGGGCCGGTGGCGGTGGAGGCGGCGGTGGCGAGGGCGTCGGGAACAGCCAGGGAGTGCCAGACGGAGCGCAGGCGCTGGGCGCTGTTGTGGCGGCGGGGGACGCGGTCGCCGACGGGGGTGAGGGAGCCCAGGTAGGGGAGGCGGCCGATCTCGGCCAGGCGGTGGCCGAGGCTGGTGACCAGGCGGGGGCGGGTGCGGGAGCCGATGGTGACGACGCCGACGGGGCGCTGGGGCCAGTCCCAGGCGGCGAGGACCTTGACGACGGCGGCGAAGACGTCGTCGGGGATCTCGGTGTCGGGGGCGGTGTCGGCGAGCAGGCCGCGGAGGCGGGTGCCCCAGCCGATGTCGGTGAGGCGGCCGAGGGCTCGGCCGGGCTCGGCCATGAGGTCGGCCGGGATGCGGCCGGAGACGCCGAGATCGTCCTTGACGCCGGTGGGCCACATCTTGCGCGGGAGGACGTCCACGCCGGGGCGGCGGAGGCGGGCGGCGGCCCGCTCGGCGTCGGCGGCCGGGATCTCGGCGGACCGGTGACGGCCGGTGCAGTTGTCGCACCGGCCGCAGGGCCGGGCCTCGGGGTCGTCGAGGCGGCGGCGCAGGAACTCCTCGCGGCATCCGGTGGTGCCCAGGTAGTCGAGCATCGCCTGTTGCTCGCGGGCGCGTTCGGCGGCGACGCGTTCGTACCGCGCGCGGTCGTAGGTCCAGGGCAGGCCGGTCGCCGTCCAGCCGCCCTTGACGCGGCGGACCGCGCCGTCCACGTCGAGGACCTTGAGCATCATCTCCAGGCGGCTGCGGCTCAGGTCGACCAGCGGCTCCAGGGCGCTGGTGGACAGCGGGCGGCCCGCGGCGGCGAGGGCGTCCAGGGTGGCGCGCACCACCGGCTCGGACGGGAACGCCAGGCCGGCGAAGTAGGCCCAGATGTCGCGGTCCTCCGTGCCGGGGAGGAGGACGACCTCGGCGCGTTCGACGCCCCGCCCGGCCCGGCCGATCTGCTGGTAGTAGGCGACCGGTGACTGCGGCGCGCCGACGTGCACGATGAACCCGAGGTCGGGCTTGTCGAAGCCCATGCCCAGGGCGCTGGTGGCCACCAGCGCCTTGAGCTTGTTGTCGAGCAGGTCGCGCTCGGCCTGGAGCCGTTCGGCGGGGTCGGTCTGGCCCGAGTAGGCCGCGACCTCGTAGCCGCGGTCGCGCAGGAACGCGGCGATCTCGTGGGCGGCGGCGACGGTGAGCGTGTAGACGATGCCGGAGCCGGGCAGCTCGTCGAGGTTGCGGGCCAGCCAGGCCAGGCGCTGCTCGGCGTTCGGCAGGCGGACGACGGACAGGTGCAGCGACGCGCGTTCGAGCGGGCCGCGCAGCACGAGGGTGTCCCGGTGGCCGCCGCCGAGCTGCTCGGCGACGTCCTGGGTGACACGGGCGTTGGCGGTCGCGGTGGTGGCCAGCACGGGCACGTCGGCGGCCAGCCCGGCCAGCAGGGTGCGCAGCCGCCGGTAGTCGGGACGGAAGTCGTGCCCCCAGTCGGAGATGCAGTGCGCCTCGTCGACCACGACGAGCCCGGCGCCGCCGGCCAGCCGGGGCAGCACGTGGTCGCGGAAGTCGGGATTGTTCAGCCGCTCGGGGCTGACCAGCAGCACGTCCACCGCCCCGGCCGCCACCTCGGCGAACACCTGCTCCCAGTCGTCGGTGTTGGCCGAGTTGACGGTCCGCGCGCGGATGCCCGCCCGGTCGGCCGCCTCGATCTGGTTGCGCATCAGGGCCAGCAGCGGCGAGACGATCACGGTCGGCCCGGCGCCCCGGTCGCGCAGCAACCGGGTGGCCACGAAGTAGACCGCCGACTTGCCCCACCCGGTGCGCTGCACGACGAGCGCGCGACGGCGTTCGACCACCAGCGCCCGGATCGCCGTCCACTGGTCGTCGCGCAGCCGCGCGTGGTCACCGGCCAGCGCCCGCAGGCACCGCTCGGCCTCGTCCCGCAGCCCGTCGTGTGTCTCGCTCATGCCCCCCTTGCTATCAGCCCGGCCCCCGAGCCTCGTACCAGAACGACGTTCTGGGGATAACCGTACGCGTCGGCGCGGCGCTCTGTCCCACGCCCCGGACACGGCCGCCCGGACCACGGCCGTCCCCGGCCGCGCCGCCGGGACGCGGCCCCAACACCCGTGCCCGCCTCATGCTGGGCATGCCCCTGCACGACGCGCGCCTACCGGGCGACGGTGCTGGAGAACATCAGGCTGGCTCCCTCACCGGGAGACTCCGCAGGTCACCGTGTTCTGTCGGTGGCGGTCGATAGCGTGCCGGGCATGTACCGACAGGGAGACGTTCTCATCCAGCCCATCGCCGAGGAGCAGGTCCCCGAGCGGGCCAAGGCGCTGCCCCCGGCGCCCCGCGACGGCCGGGGCCGCATGGTCCTCGCCCTCGGCGAGGCCACCGGCCACGCCCACGCCATCACCGCGCCCGGCACGCTGCTGCGGGACGGCGACCCGATGACCCCCGACCACCTGCACCTGCCCTCCGGCGGGCGGCTCGTCCACGAGGAGCACGCCGCGATCTCGCTGCCCGCGGGGTGGTACCGGGTGGTCCGCCAGCGTGAGTACATCCCCGGCGCCGTGCGGGCCGTCGCCGACTGAACCCGCCGTCCGACCGGTCGCGGCCGTCGTGGTGCGGGCCGCTCCGTCGACCCCGAGAGGAAGAATCCGATGAGCACCTTGGTGGCCGAGGACTGGCAGTCCGTGGCCTTCACGACCGGGGCCGCCGAGCGCGAGCGGGCCGAGGCGGGAATCCGCGCCGCCTACCGGGCCGCCGGCCTGGCCGAGCCGGAGCGCTTCGTCTGGGCGCCGTCCCCCGCCGCGGGCGCCATCGCCGCCACCCTGATCAGCGGCGGCGACACGGCGATGGCCACGCTGCGCAAGGCGGGCCTCGACCGGGCCGCCGAGATGGTGCGCGAGCTGCTGGGCGACCTCGACGCGGGCCGCGGCGTCCGTGACGACGTGCGGACCCGCCCGTGGGAGAGGGCCCGCGCCGCCGCGTACGCCGAGCTGGGCCCCGCGGAGTGGGCGAAGGTCTGGGCGCGCACCGCCGCCCGTGCCTGGGAGCCGGTCAACGGCCTGGTCACCCGGGTACGGCGCGGCATCGGCGAGCTGGGCGGCGAGGAGGCCGAGTCGCTGCTGCGCGGGGCCACGCTCGACGCCGTGCTCGGGCAGCACGACGCGCCGTGGCTGTGGATGTTCGACGCCCTGGGCAGGCTCGACGGCCTCGAGGGCCTGTCCGAGGCGGCACGCACGGCGGGCTGGTGGTGGCCGTACGAGCGGGCCGTCATCGTCTGCGAACGTCCCGTGGAGCTGCACCGCGACGAGCCCGGCAGGCTCCATCGGGGAGACGGCCCGGCCGTCAGCTTTCCCGACGGGTTCGCGCTGCACGCCTGGCGCGGCATGCCGATCCCCGCCGACTTCATCCAGACCCTCACCACCCTCACGGCCGACCGCATCCGCCGCGAGGAGAACGCCGAGCTGCGGCGCGTGATGCTGGAGTACTACGGCTACGACCGCTACCTCGCCGATGTCGGTGCCAAGCCCCTGCACCGTGACGAGACGGGCGTGCTGTGGCGTATCGACCTTCCCGACGACGAGCCGGTCGTCATGGTCGAGGTCGTCAACTCCACCCCCGAGCCCGACGGCTCGTACCGCACGTACTACCTGCGCGTCCCCCCGGCGACCCGCACCGCCCGCGAGGGCGTCGCCTGGACCTTCGGCCTGTCCGAGGAGGAGTACCAGCCCGAGAAGGAGACCTGATCAGGGGGCCACCGGCCACAGCTTCGGGATGCGTTCCAGGATGCCGCCGGCGAAGACGTCGTAGAGGCCGACCGGCTCCAGGTGGACGTAGCCGATGTGACAGTCGCAGGTCGCCGCCGGGCAGGGCCGCGGGCGCAGGGCCAGCCGGGAGGTGCCGTCGTAGAGATTGCCCAGGCGTTCGGGGACGAAGTGGCAGCGGCGCACGTCACCGTCACCGTCGACGGAGATGACGGTGTCACCGGTCCGGCAGGGCAGGCCACGGCTGCGGTGAGGATGGCGGCTGTAGGAGAACAGCGGGTCGATCTCCGACCACCCGGCCGCCTCCTCGTCGGTGTAGGTACGGCCCTCGGCGGCGTTGACCCACAGGTAGGTGCTCGCGGGCAGGTCGGCGCGAAGGCGACGGGCGACGGGCAGGTGCTCGGGCAGGCCGACGATGCCGACGCTGTGGCGGACCCCGCGTTCGGTGAGGTCGAGGGACTTGGCGAGGAACCGTTCGTAGGGCACCTGGCCGGGATGGTAGGTCGCCCACAGCGCGAGGCTGGTCAGGTCGGCCTCGGACGTCCAGGCGGTGCGGTGGCTCAGGTTGGTCTGGATGGCGACGCGTTCGACGTGCGGGAGGTGACTGAGCCGCACCAGCGCCCGCCGGTACCAGGACCGCACCAACCCCTCGCCCCACGGGGTGAAGAGCACGGAGACGGGCTGCGTCTGCTTGGCGACCCAGCCTTCGAAGCGTTCCAGGGCGGCGCGGTCGGCGCGGAGCTGCTCCGGGGTGTCGCGCCGCTTGGCGAACGGGCAGTACGGGCAGTCGTAGTCACAGCTCGCCAGCGGCCCCCGATAGAGAATGGTCAGCATCACCGCACCTCGTAGGCGTCCATCAGGGCACGCACCCGCGCCGAGAACAACGCCGGGCCGATCGTGTCGGAGTACGCCAGGCCCTCGGCGGTGAGCCGCAGCACGTCGGGGTGCTCCTCCAGCCAGCCACGCTCGGCGAAGGCCAACAGCTCGGGGAAATGACCGAGCACGTCACCACCGAACCGGGCCACGTACGCGGCACGGTCGAGACCGGAGACCTGCAGCAGCGACTGGATCAGGTGACGGCGACGCCGGTCCTCCTCGTCCAGGACGAACCCCACATGGGCGACGTCGAAGTCGGGTTCACGCAGGTAGTCGTCGATGATGCCGCGTACGTGCCGGGCCTCCACGGCGTAGTCGAACGAGTAGTGCAGCCCCCCGGTGTAGGAACGGGCCCCCGCCCCCAGGCCGATCATGCCGTCCGTCTGACAGCAGTACTCCGTGGACGTCCCCGAGTCGGTGTGGCCCCGGCGGCGGAACATGCGCATGGACACCTGCTCGTACCCGCGTTCCAGCAGGTGGTCGCGGCCGGTCAGGTAGAGCCGCATCCGCTGGTCGTCCCAGTCGGCCGCGCGCCGCCCCAGCCCGGTCAGCGGGCGCACGTACAGCGGGTACAGGTACAGCTCCTCCGGCTCCCAGCGCAGCGCGGCGTCGAGCGAGACCAGCCACGACTCCGGGGTCTGGCCGTCGATGCCGTAGATCAGGTCGATGTTGAGGGTGCGGAAGCCGACGGCGCGGATGCGGTCGAGGGCGGCCTCCACCTCGGCGCGTTTCTGCGGGCGGACGGCGGCGCGGGCCTCCTCGTCGAGGAAGCTCTGCACGCCGATGGAGATCCGGGTGGTGCCGCGTTCGGCGAGGACGGCGAGCCGGTCGGTGGTGGCGGTCGCCGGGGAGGTCTCCACCGCCAGCGGCACCGCCCGCAGGTCCGTGAAGCGCTCGGCGATGTCGCACAGCCGTGACAGTTCCGGCGCCGTGAGGTACGTCGGTGTGCCGCCGCCGATGGCCGCCGTGGCGAACGACGCCTCCCCCAGCGACCCCAGCGCGCCCTGGACCGCCGTGGCCTGCCGTTCCAGCGCGTCCAGGTACGCGGAGGTGAGGGTTTCGGGCGCACCGGTACGGGTGAACAGGTTGCAGAAACCGCAGCGCATCTCGCAGAACAGCACGTGCAGATAGAGGAAGAGCGCGCCGAGGTCCTCCTCCGCCCACACGTCGCGGAGCGCGGGCCGGGGGTCCAGTGGCCGGTAGGCGGTCTTGTGCGGGTAGGCGTAGACGTAACCCTGGTACGGGCCGGTGGCGGTCATGACAGCACGAACTCCCCGTAAGGAACGGTCCAGACGGCCGGGTGGCCGATCCGGTGCCCGGTGTGGCCGTCCTCCCCGTAGGCGGTGCCGTGGTCCGAGCAGATGATGACGAAGCAGGGCCGCCGCATCAGCCCGAGGAGCCGTCCGATATGCCGGTCCACGTACTCCAGGGCGGCGGCGTGGGTGCGCAGGGAGTCGCCGTGCTCGCGCGTGGCCCCCGCCAGGTGGAACCAGTTGGGCTGGTGCAGCGCCGACACGTTCACGAACAGGAACAGCCGGCGGCCGGAGGGCTGCCGCGCCATGATCTCCGCGACCCGGTCGATCTGGTGTTCCAGCGAGGCGGGGTCGGTGACGCCGAACTCCGGCTCCCAGTGGCTCTCGGCGAACAGCCCCGGCAGCGCGGAACCCAGCGGCGTGAGCTTGTTGAAGAAGCCCACTCCCCCGACGCACACCGTGTGGTACCCGGCGGCGGCCAGCCCCGTGGGCAGGTCGGCGGCCGGGAACGTCCACGTGCCCGGCGCGGTCGTCTCGCTGCCGGGGAACGCCGCCGCGAACAACCGCGGATGCGGCCCCGGCGTCACCGGCGTGGGCAGGAACCCGGCGAACATCGCCGCGTGCGAGGCGTAGGTGAAGCTGCCCGGTGCGTGCCGCTTCTCCCACCGCCCGCCGGGCAGCACCGCCGCCAGGTTCGGCGTGCGCCCGGTCTCGGCCAGCGCGGCGGCCACGTCGTACCGCAGGGTGTCCAGCGTCACCAGCAGCAGGTCATGGGTGCCCACCACCGTGTTCATGTCGATCACGACGGCCACCATGACCCCGCGGAGGACGGGTCGCCGCACGCCACCGTGCGGTGCCCGGACCAAGCGGGCGTACGAGCCGGGAGCCGTTCGGAGAGGGTCACGACGCGCACGCTTCCGGTGAGCGGGTGAGGGCGGCGCGGACCTGGGCGGCATAGGTGTCGAGGCCCTCGGCCGGGCCGCCGGGAAGGCCCGGGAGTCCGGGCAGCAGGTCGCCGAAGGCGTTGACCTCGGCGACGGCGAAGCGACGCCAGCCGATGCCGACGAGCAGGTCCACCCCGGTCATCAGGCTGCGGGGGAACGAGCGGGCGGCGGCGGCGCAGACGGCGAGGGCTCGTTGCCAGCGGTCCTCGCCGAGGACGGCGCGGACGGCGGCCAGGTCGCCGCGCCGACCGCCGAGGTGCAGGTTCGTCATGGGGGAACGGCTGGTGCGGACCACCGCGTGGGTCGGGACGCCCGCGACGACGACCACGCGCAGGTCCAGCACCCGGCCGTCGAGGGCCGCCTTGGGCAGCCACTTCTCCACGTGCAGGCCGTCGGGTGCCAGCGCGTCGACCAGGGCCGCGACCTCGTGCTCGGTCTCGTACGCGCGGACCCGCAGGGAGTTGCGGTAGCCGCCGCCGGGGGCCGGGGCCGCCGAGGTCACCGCCTTCACGCGGTCACGGGAGAACTGCAGGGCCACCACCCCGGACGCCGAGGAGCCGTGCGCGGGTTTGACGAAAACCCGGCTCCACCCGGCCTCGGCGAGGCGTTCCCGCAGGTGGGCGTAGTCATGGACCGGTCCGTCCAGGGCGGGCGGGACCGGCACCCCGGCCGCCTGCAGCCGTGTGTGGCAGCGCCGCTTGTCGAACATCACCGCGATCTCGTCGGCGTCGTTCAGCGGCACCGCCCCGTCACGGCGGGCGGCGGAGGCGACGCGGTGCAGGGCGGCGGTGAACGTGGCGTGCCAGCGGGCGCCGCCGCCGACGCGGGTGGGGTCGCCGGGGCCGCGCAGCAGCGCGTCGCACGCGGCGTCCTCACCCGGGGAGTCGAGGCGCAGCAGGGTGCCGGGCCGGAACGACGGCTCGGCGCCCTCCAGCACGTCCCGCCAGGCCGCCACCTCGGGAGGCGGCAGCCCCGCCGCCGTGCAGGCGGCGGCGAACAGCGTCACCCTCCGGTCTCCGGGGGTGCCGACCACGGTGAACGTCATCGGCTACTCCGACACCGCGACCCAGAGGGTGTCGTGCTCCGGGTCGAGCGCGCCGCTCAGGTCGACCTTCACCCCGGGCAGCGCGGCGCGGACCCGGGCCGCCATCGCGTCGCTGAGGTAGTGGTGGTGCAGGTCCAGGGACCGCAGATGGATGAGCGGCTGACCGGACAGCAGCGCCTCGGCCCCCGTGTCGGTGAGCGTGCCCATGGACAACGCCAGCGTCTCCAGCCGCGCCACGACGGGGGCCTGCGCCACCGCCTCGGCGATGGCGTCCTGGATCTCCGAGTCCTGCAGGCCGAGGTGACGCAGGCTCGGCAGCCGTTCCCCGGTCAGGATGGGGGCCAGGTCGGCGACGGTGGCGTCGCCGCCGTAGTGCTCCATGCCGAGCCACATCTCCAGGTGCTCCAGGGCGGGCAGCTCGCTGGCCGCGACGGCGCGCACCACGTCGGCGGGCAGCCCGCCGGACTCGAACCGCAGCTCCCGCAGGTGAGCGCTGCGGAACGGGCGCAGCCGCAACGGCTCCTGCCCGCTGCCCTCGCCGCCGCGCACCCCGAGCCGTTCCAGGCGCGGGAAGGCGGCCGGCAGGGGTGTGATGTCGGACTGCTCGATCCAGGAGATCTCGCGTTCCTCGACCACGACGTCACCGACGAACAGCGAGCGCAGGGCGGTGAGGCGGTCGGCGGCACCCACCAGCGACGTCACCGGCTCACCCACCGGGCTCTCGTACCCCCACCAGCCGACGACCAGCGCGGTCACGGTGGCGGGGTCGACCGTCTCCAGGAACCGGCCGAGGACGTCGCCGAACACCGCCTCGTCCTCGTCGTCGACCCGGACGCGCCAGGCGACCCCGGTGGGCGGGGCGGTCAGCGGCTCGCCGTTCCGCTCCATCCCGTTCTCGGTGAAGTCGGCCACGGGGAGCCCGGCGAACTCCCCCATCCGCTCGTGGATCAGCACGGTTACTCCGCCACCGCCACGAAGCGCCACTCCTCCTCCGGGTCCTCCTGGTCGCCGAGATCGACCTCGACGCCGGGGAGCGCGGCGCGGACGCGCTCCATCATCGCGTCGGTGAGGTAGTGGTGGTGCAGGTCCAGGGACCGCAGGTGGGTGAGCGGCTGACCGGACAGCAACGCCTCGGCGCCCTCGTCGGTCAGCGCCCCCATCGACAGCGCCAGCGTCTCCAGCCGGGCGACGACCGGGGCCGCCGCGACGGCCGCGGCGATCTCGTCCTGGATCTCCGAGTCCTGCAGGCCGAGGTGACGCAGGCTCGGCAGCCGTTCCCCGGACAGGATCGGGGCCAGGTCTGCGACGGTGGCGTCGCCGCCGTAGTCGCCCACCCCGAGCCACATCTCCAGGCGCTCCAGGTTGGGCAGCTCGCTGGCGGCCACGGCGCGGACCACGGCGCCGGGCAGCCCGCCGGACTCGAACCGCAGCTCCCGCAGATGCTCGCTGCGGAACGGGTCGAGCGCCAGCCCCGTGCCGCCGCGCACGTCCAGCCGCTCCAGGCGCGGGAAGGCGGCCAGCAGGGGCGTGATGTCGGACTGCTCGATCCAGGAGATCTCCGACTCCTCCATCACGATGTCGCCGAGGAACAGCGCGCGGAGGTTGGGGAACCGGTCGGCGACGGCGGCGAGCGGCTCGTGCGGCGCGCTCTCCTGTGCCTCGTAGGACATGTTCCAGTAGCCGATGACCAGCGCGGTCACCTTCTCGGTGTCCACGGCGTCCACGAAGCGCTCCAGCACGTCGGCGAAGGTGGCGTCCTCGAACGAGGTGCCGACGCGCCAGGCGACCGAGGCGGCCTCGGGCAGCCCCTCCCGTTCGGTCTCGGGCCCGAACCCGTGGACGGGCAGGCCGGCGTACTCGGTGAGGTGCTGGTGGACGGTCATGGGATGCCTTTCCGATGATCGGGACGGCACAAGTCCTACCAGAGCACACCGACAACCCTCGCCGATTACGCGAAAGCCCCCGCCAGGGGCGTTCCCGGCGGGGGCGTCACGCGGACGGACTCAGGCGGCGGGCAGCACCGACCCCTGGTACTTGTCCTGGATGAACTTCTTGACCTCGGGGCCCTGCAGGAGCTGGACGAGCTTCCTGACCTGCGGGTCGTTCTCGTCGCCGGCCTTGGTGACCACGCCGTTGGCGTACGGGTTGCCCTGCGCCTTCTCCAGCACGAGGGCGTCCTTGGCGGGGGTCAGCCCGCCCTCCAGCGCGAAGTTGCCGTTGATGACCGCCAGCTCCACGTCCTGCAGGGAGCGGGGAAGCTGGGCGGCCTCCAGCGCCTTGAACTTCAGGCCCTTGGCGTTGGTGGCGACGTCCCGCTCGGTGGCGTTGGCGCCCGCGCCCGGCTTGAGGGTGATCAGGCCGTTGTCGGCGAGCAGCTTGAGGGCCCGCGCGCCGTTGGTGGCGTCGTTGGGGATCGCGACGGTCGCGCCCTGCGGCAGCTCGTTCACGCTCTTGACCTTCTTGGAGTACGCGCCGAGCGGCTCCAGGTGCACCGGGGCGACGAACGCCAGCTTCAGCCCCTTGGACTTGGAGAAGTCGTCCAGGTACGGCTTGTGCTGGAAGAAGTTGGCGTCGAGCTGACCGTCGTTGAGCGCCAGGTTCGGCTGGACGTAGTCGGAGAACTCCTTGATCTCCAGCTTCAGGCCGTTCTTGCCCGCCAGGTTGTCCTTGACGTACCCGAGGATCTCGGCGTGCGGGGCGGGGCTCGCGCCCACGGTCAGGACGTCGTCGGAGCCGGAGCCCCCCGAGTCGGAGCCGGAGCCGCAGGCGGCCAGCCCGAACAGCAGTCCGGCGGAGGCCACGGCGACGGTCAGTCTGCGAAGCACGACAAGTGCCCTTTCTGTGTGGATCGGTGAATCAGCGATGGCTCAGGCGGCGGGCGACGAAGTCGCCGAGCATCTGCACGAGCTGCACGATGACGATGAGCAGCACGACGGTGGAGACCATGACGCCGGTCTCGAAGCGCTGGTAGCCGTACCGGTCGGCCAGGTCGCCGAGGCCGCCCCCGCCGATCGTCCCGGCCATGGCCGAGTAGCCGATCAGCGCGATCACGGTGACGGTCAGGCCCGCGACCAGGCCGGGACGGGCCTCCCGCAGCGAGGTCTCCACCAGCCGGGCGTAGAACGGGATCGCCGCGACGGTCAGCGGCACGATCGCGGCGTCGGTGCCGATGGTGGTGCCGACGATCGCCCGGGTGAACGGCAGGATCGCGACCATCAGGATGATGAACGGCAGCGACCGGCCCACGTTGACCACGGCGCCGAGCACCTTGTTGAGCGGCGGCGCGGGCAGCAGGCCGCCGCGCTCGGTCAGCACCAGCAGCACCCCGAGCAGCAGCCCGCCCAGCGCGGACAGCGCCGCCGACCACACGGTCATCTGGAGGGTCTCCAGGGTGGCCGTGCGCAGCAGCGGCTGGATCTCGTCCCAGGTCACGATGCGGCCCCTTCCAGCGCGGCGTCCTCGCCGTGAACCTCGCCGTGGACCTCGACGGTCAGCCCCGCCTCGCGCAGGTGGGCGAGCTGGGCGGCGTTGGTGTCGGGGTCGCCGGGCAGCTCGATGCGCAGCCGCCCGACGCGGAGGTCGCCCACCTGCTCGACGGCGCCGCCGAGGATGTTGACGTCGATGGAGTAGGTGCGGGCCAGCGTGGACACGAACGGCCGGTCGGCGGTGTCGCCGACGAACGTCACGTCCACCGCCGTGGTGCCCGGCCGCACCACCGGCTCCGGCAGCGGGAACAGCCCGCGGGCGAGCTGCGAGCCGGGCCGGGTCAGCAGCTCGGCCAGCGGCCCGGACTCCACCAGCCGGCCGTCCCGCATGATCGCGGCCGAGTCGCAGATCCGCTTGACCACCTCCATCTCGTGGGTGATCAGCAGGATCGTCAGGCCCAGCTCCCGGTTGAGCGAGCGCAGCAGCTCCAGGATCGAGGCGGTGGTGTCGGGGTCCAGCGCGGAGGTCGCCTCGTCCGACAGCAGCACCCTGGGCCGCCCGGCCAGCGCGCGGGCGATCCCGACGCGCTGCTTCTGGCCGCCGGAGATCTGCGCCGGGTACGCGCGGGCGTGCTCGGTGAGGCCGACCAGCTCCAGCAGCTCGGCCACCCGGGCGGCGCGCTCGCGGCGGGGCACCCCCATGACCTCCAGCGGGAACGCCACGTTCCCGGCCACGGTCCGGCTGGTGAGCAGCCCGAAGTGCTGGTGGATCATGCCGATGCCGCGGCGGGCGTCGCGCAGCCCGGCCCCCGACAGCGCGAGCATGTCCCGCCCGTCCACCACCACCCGTCCCGAGTCGGGACGTTCCAGCAGGTTGACGCAGCGCAGCAGGGTGCTCTTGCCGGCGCCGCTGCGCCCCAGCACCCCGAAGATCTCGCCGTCGCGGACCCGCAGGTCCACGCCGTCCACCGCGGTCACGACGCGACCACGGCTCCGGTACGTTTTTCGGAGTTCTTCGATCTGGATCACAGGAAATCATTCCGATGTCGGGGGCCCCGCGGC
>DATADI010000371.1:0-8539 GCA_036258615.1 Thermomonospora sp.
GGGGGGGGGGGGGGGCGGGGGCGCACCGCGGTGCGCTAGGCCTTCGTCACGCCCGACAGGCCCTGGACGAAGTTGATCACGTCCTTGACCGTCTTGAGGTTGCGCAGCTCGTCGTCGGGGATCTCGACGCCGAAGCGGTCCTGGGCGGCCACCGCGATCTCTACCATCGACAGCGAGTCGATGTCGAGATCGTCGATGAAGTTCTTCTCCGGGGTCACCTCGCCGGCCGGAATGCCGACGATCTCCTCGACGATCTCGCCGAGGCCGTCCAGGATCTCCTGCTCGGTGACTGCTGGCATCGTTGTGGCTCTCCTCTTGTGAGTGGACGCAGGACGCCGCCGGGCGGCGGCCTACGGGATCTGGATGACTTGGGCAGCGTAGGTCAGCCCGGCACCGAAACCGATCAGCAGGGCCGGTGCGCCGGACTGCACATCGCCTCGTTCGATCATCCGGGCGAGCGCCAGCGGGATCGAGGCCGCCGACGTGTTGCCCGAGTGCACGATGTCGTCGGCCACCACCGCGTTGGTCGCCTTGAGGCGCCGGGCGATGGACTCGACGATCCGCAGGTTGGCCTGGTGCGGCACGAACGCGGCCAGCTCCTCGGGGGAGATGCCGGCCCGTTCGCACGCCTGCGCGGCGATGGGGGCCATCGCGGTGGTCGCCCAGCGGAACACCGCCTGCCCCTCCTGGACGAGGAACGAGGTGCGGTCCTCGATCCGGATCTTGTCGGCCTGGTCGCCGGCGCTACCCCACACCACCGGGCCGATGCCCGGCTCCTGGCTGCCGGTGACCACGGCCGCGCCGGCGCCGTCGGCGAAGATGATGGCGGTCGACCGGTCGGACCAGTCGATCCACTGCGACATCTTCTCCGCGCCGATCACCAGCACGTTGCGGGCGCTGCCGCCGCGGACCGCCGAGCTGGCGGTGGCCAGCGCGTAGCAGAAGCCCGCGCAGGCGGCGTTGAGGTCGAACGCGCCGGGCGAGGCGATGCCGAGCCGGTGCGCGACCGTCGCCGCGTGGCTGGGCAGCGGCGTCTCCGCCGAGCAGGTCGCCACGATGACCAAGTCGATGTCGTCGGGCGACAGCCCGCCGGCCGCCAGCGCCTTGCCGCCCGCGTGCACGGCCATGTCGGTGATGGTCTCGTCGTCGGCGGCGATGCGGCGCTCGACGATCCCGACGCGGCTGCGGATCCACTCGTCGCTGGTGTCCATCGTCGCCGCGAGGTCGTCGTTGGTGACGACCCGGGCGGGCTGGTAGTCGCCGAACGCGAGGATCCGGGCGCCGGGCACGACGGTGGGGACGCGCAGCCGCGTGGTGCGGGGCCCGCCGGTCATGAGGTGTGCGCCTTGATCAGCTCGCGGGCCGCGTCCAGGTCGGCGGGGGTCTTCAGGGCCAGCGTCGCCACGCCCTTCAGCTCGCGGCGGGCCAGCCCGACGAGGGTGCCCGCCGGGGGCAGCTCGATGATCGCGGTGACCCCCAGCTCCCGCATGGTCGCCATGCAGGCGTCCCAGCGGACGGGGGAGCTGACCTGGCGGACCAGCCGCTCGACGTAGTCGGCGCCGGAGGTGACGACCGCGCCGTCCCGGTTGGACAGCAGCCGGGTCGCCGGGTCGGCCACCGGCATCCCGGCGGCCAGCGCGGCGAGCCGGTCGACGGCGGGCGCCATGTGCGCGGTGTGGAAGGCCCCGGCCACCGACAGCGGGCGCAGCCGGGCCCGCTCGGGGGGCTCCTCGGCGAGGGCGGCCAGCCCCGCCAGCGTCCCGGCGGCCACCACCTGGCCCGCGCCGTTGACGTTGGCGGCGGTCAGGCCGTGCCGCTCGATGGCGGCGCGGACCTCGTCGGGGTCGCCGCCGAGGACGGCGGTCATGCCGGTCTCGGTGACGGCGGCGGCCTCGGCCATCGCCCGGCCCCGCTCGCGGACGAACACCAGCGCCGCCTCCGGGGTCAGCACCCCGGCGATGACCGCGGCGGCCAGCTCGCCGACGCTGTGCCCGGCGGCCACGCCGGGGGTGTCCAGCTCCACCGCGGCGGCCAGCGCGGCCGCCACCAGCAGCGGCTGGGCGACGGCGGTGTCGCGGATCTCCTCGGCGTCGGCCGTGGTCCCGTACCGCACCAGGTCGAGCCCGGTGACCGCGGACCACCAGGTCAGCCGGTCGGCGACGGCGGGCACGTCGAGCCACGGCTCCAGGAAGCCCGGGGTCTGGGCGCCCTGACCGGGCGCGGCGATGACAATCACGAACCTCACCCTGCCGGGTCGGTGTCCGCCCCGCCGATGCGGATCGCGACGAAGTTTCCGCAGGAGGCTTTGTGCGACACCTACAACCGGCGGCGGGTCACATACCGGCGTGTCTCTCCGCGAAACGCCCCAGAACGAGGGCCAGCCGGAGGGTGAAGGCGTTGCGGCCGTCGGTCGGCGCGAGACCGGTCAGCTCGGTGACCCTCCGCAACCGGTAACGCACGGTGTTCGGGTGGACGAACATCAGCCGGGCCGTCGCCTCCAGCGAGGACCCCTGCTCCAGGTAGGTGGTGAGGGTGTCCAGCAGCGGCGCGCCCGCGGTGCACATCGGCTCGTAGACCTTCTCCACCAGGTGACGGCGGGCGGCCTCGTCGCCGTCGAGCGCGCGTTCCGGCAGCAGCTCGGCGGCCAGCACGGGCCGGGGCGCGTCGGGCCATCCGGCGGCGGCGCGCAGCCCGGCCAGCGCGGCCTGCGCGGAGACGGTGGAGCCGTACAGGTCGGGGACCAGGGGGCCGATCACCACCGGGCCGGGCCCGCACTTGGCGGCGATGGGGCGGGCGGCCTCCACCGGGTCCTCGGCGCCGCCGACGATGATGATGACCCGCTGCCCCTGCACCCCGGCCAGCACGTCCACCCGGCCCCGGCGGGCGGCCAGCTGCATCTGGTCGATGGTGACCTCGGGGTCCTCGTCGGGCGGGGTGTACCCGGCGATGACGGTGACCGGTTTGGAGGTCCAGCCGAGCGCCGCCGCCCACGAGTGCATGCCGTCGTCGACCTCGCCGCGCAGCACGGCGTTGACGACGAGGGCCTCCAGCCGGGCGTCCCAGGCGGCGCGGGTCTCGGCGGCCTGCGCGTACACCTGGGCGGCGCCGAACGCCACGTCGCGGGTGTACCGCAGGATCGCCTCGCGCAGCTGGGACTCGCCGCCGGGCGCGGCCAGCTCGTCGAGCCGCGTCTCGACCACGTCGATGATGACGCGGACCATGTCGATGGTGTGCTTGAGCTTGATGGAGCGCAGCAGTTCGCGGGGCGCGGTGCCGAACACCTCCCCGGCGATGGCGGGCCGGGTGCTCTCGGCGCTCTTGAACCACTCCACGAACGCGGCGATCCCGGCCTGGGCCACCAGCCCGATCCAGGACCGCTGGTCGGGCGGCATGCGGCGGAACCAGGGCAGCCGCTGTTCCATGCTGGCCAGGGCCTGGGTCCCGAAGGTCCCCATGGCCGCCTCCAGCCGCTTGGTGGTCGCGGTCCGGATCTCGTCGTCGCTCGTCTCCACGCAGTCAAGAGTGCCATCCCGGCGGCCATGCGCCCGCAAGCTCCGTCATGATCTGGGGCGCGGGGGCCGTTCGAAGCGGTGCGCGAACACCCAGGTCACGGTCAGGGCGGCGGCGAAGACGGGAAGCCAGGCGAGCCGTTGCGGGGCCCAGGCGACCTCGTCCGGGCGCGTGTGCAGACCCGGCAGCGTCCCGGCGGCGGTGGCGGTGAGGGTGACGGCGAGCATGGCCGTCTGGTGCCACAGGAAGATGGTCATCGCCGACAGGTTGGCCATCGCGACCGCCGCCCACCACCGGGGCCGCCGCGTCAGGCGGGCCAGCCGGTCCCGTGCCGGCAGGGCCAGTCCGATCTGGGCGACGCCGAACGTGACGGCCGCCAGGGTCGGCGGGTTCAGGTTGGAGACCTCCGCGCCCGGCACCCCGACCATGCTCGCCGGATAGCCCGCGTACAGGACGAGGGCGGCGGTGGCCAGGACGCCGCCGCCGAGCAGGACGCCCGGGAGGCGGCGGCCGTCGAGGGCTCCGTGCGCCCACGCGACCCCGAGCAGGTACGGCACCAGCCAGCCGGTGAGGACGTTGACCCAGCCCAGCCAGGACGGCCCGGCCAGGCCGAAGCGGACCAGGTCCACGAGCGCGACCGCCCCGGCGGTGAGCGCCACGCCCTGCCAGCCGAGCCTGCGCCACAACGCGACGACCAGCGGAGTGAGCGCGGTCAGCGCCGCGTACACGATGAGGAACCACAACGGGCTGAGCACCAGCTTGAGCACCGAACGCAGGGACGCGCCCGTGTATCCGGCGACCATGAGCCCGGCGGTGAGCGGAACCCAGACCAGCAGCAGCACCGGTACGGGGCGGAGCAACCGGGTCATCCTCGTCCGGACCCACGTGCCGTACGGGGAGCCCGGCCTGTAGCCCTTGGCGCCGACGTAGCCGCCGACGAGGAAGAACAGCGCCAGTGTCTGGAACAGCCACGACACCGGGGCCAGCCACGGCATCGCCTGCAACGGGCTTGTCACCGTGAGGGTGTCCCCGGCGGTGACGACCGCGGTGACCAGCCAGTGCCCGAGAACGACACCGAGGATGCCGAGGGCGCGCAGGGCGTCCACGGTACGGTCGCGGCCGGGTGGGGTCGCGGCGGCGATCCGTTCGACGAGGCCGGTGGGACTAGGCACGGGGCACCTCCAGGGGGCGGCCGAGGGCGATGAGCGTGAGGCTGTGGAGCGCGGTGGAACCGGGCTTGAGGTAGCCGCTGTGGCGTCCGGAACCGGCGTCGAAGACCCGCGCGCCGAACGACCGGGACGTGGGGTCGGTCCCGAAGCCGATCCCGAAGAGACGGACGTGGGGCACCAGCGACATCCAGTCGCCGTCGGCGCGGCCGGCCCACACGCGGGCGGTCGTCCGCAGCCCGGAGACGTGGCCGATCCCGGTACCGGGGCTGCCGAACAGGGCGATGTCCTGGGCGGGGACGTGGCGGGCGGCCTTGGCGCACACGACCGACCCGTAGCTGTGGCACAGCAACGCCAGCGAGGCCGTCCCGTTGACGCGGCGGACCTCGCCGACGAACCGGCGCAGCTCACGGGACGCGTCGTTCGCCCGGCCCGAGGTCAGCACGTCGGCGCTGAGCGTCGAGGGCGAGGCGTACCCGAGCCAGGCGATGACCGCGAGTTGTGCGCCGGGGGAGACGCGGCGGGCCTCCCCGTACAGGGCGCGGGCACCGCCACCGGCGAACTTCCAGGAGTCGTACCCGGTCAGCGTGCCGTCCGCGCCGGGCACCACGACCGCCACCCGGTCGGCGGCGGCCAGGTCCCCGACCACCTCCACGGCCCGGCCCCGGCCCCGTGCGTCGAACGACAGGAACCGGCGGCCGGGTGCGAGGAACCCCGTCAGCGCCCGGACCCGGCCCTCGTCACCGGCCTCCCGCGCGACCCGCAGCGCGGCGGTGACGTCGCGGCGGGTGGCGGCGTAACGGGCGTCGAGCGTTGCCGCCGACAGCACCGGCCGCGGGCCGGGCGCCTCGTAGGGCACCGGGGGCGACCCGTCGGCCGCCGTCGAGAAGACCACGGCGAGGGCCGCGACGGTGGCCGGTCCCTTGGCGGCCCGGCGGGCCCGACGGCTGCGCATGGCGCACGTCCTTCCTGCTCAGCGTGTTGCGTCACTGAGCAGGAAGGTAGGAATCGGCCGTTGTGACGGGCATCGGATCACGGTGCCGTCTTCGGGCGTGATACCGGGGTATGACGGGGTTCAGTCGCCGGGGCGCACCAGGCCCGTCTCGTAGGCGTACACGATCGCCTGGGGCCGGTCGCGCAGCCCCAGCTTCATCAGCACCCGCCCGAAGTGGGTCTTGACCGTCTGCTCGGCCACCACCAGCCGCGCCGCGATCTCCTGGTTGGACAGCCCCCGGGCGACCAGCGCGAGCACCTCGGTCTCGCGTTCGGTGAGGTCCTCCAGCCGTTCCCGGCGGGGCGAGCGGGGCGCGCCCAGCCGCGCGAACTCGGCGATGAGGCGGCGCGTCACCGACGGGGCCAGCAACGCGTCACCGGACGCCACCACCCGCACCGCGTCGGCCAGTTCCGTCGCCGAGGCGTCCTTGAGCAGGAACCCGCTGGCGCCCGCCCGCAGCGCCTCGTAGACGTAGTCGTCCAGGTCGAACGTGGTGAGCATCAGCACCTTGGGCGGATCGGGGTCCTCGCCGAGCAGCCGCCGGGCGGCCTCCAGGCCGTTGAGACCGGGCATCCGGATGTCCATCAGCACCACGTCCGGCCGTAGCCCGGCGACGACGCGCAGCGCCTCCTCGCCGTCGGCGGCCTCACCGACCACCTCGATGTCCGGCTGCGCGTTCAGCAGCACCCCGAAACCCGCGCGGACCATGCCCTGGTCATCGGCGATGACGACCCTGATGGTCACAAGTCCCCCTTCATGGTCCACGGCAGCCGGGCCGTCACCGCGAACCCGCCGTCCGGCGTCGGCCCGGCGCGCAGGTCGCCCCCGAGCATGGCGGCCCGTTCCCGCATCCCGATGAGGCCGTGGCCGCCGCCGGGCGTCGCGGGGGAGGCCCCCCGGGGCGGCGGGCCGTTCGCCACGGTGACGCCCAGGGCGTCACGACCGTGGTGGACCTCGACGTCCACGTGCGACCCGGGCGCGTGCCGCATCGCGTTGCTGAGCGCCTCCTGCACGATCCGGTAGGCGGTCAGGTCGTACCCGGGTGGGAGCGGGCGGCGTTCCCCGGTGACGTTCGCGGTCACGGTGAGCCCCGCCGCCCGCGCGTTGGCGATCAGGTCGTCGAGCCGGTCCAGGCCGGGCTGCGGGGCGGTCTCGGCGGCGTTCTCCGCCCGCAGCACCCCGAGCACCCGGCGCATCTCGGTCAGCGCCTCCAGCGCGGTGCCGCGGATCTGGGCCAGGTCCGAGCGGGTCCGGTCGGGCATCTCCGGCTCGACGTACGGGGCGGCCTCGGCCTGGATGGCGATCATCGACATGTGGTGCGCGACGACGTCGTGCAACTCCCGGGCGATCCGCTGCCGTTCCCTGAGCACCGCCTCGGCCTCCTGGTGACGGCGTTCCTGCTCGGCGAGCTGCCGCCGGGAGATCCGTCGCTCGCGGACCATGAACCCGAACAGCAGCGGCACCAGGATCAGCACCGCCGAGCCCGGCCCGGTGTCGGGATCCGAGGCCCAGGCGACGGCGACGGTGACGGCACCGGCCGCGAACGTGATGTCCCGAGGGCACCGCACCGCCAGCGAGTACAGGCACAGCAGGGTCGCGATCACCCCGCCGGGGGCGTACGGCTCCGGCAGCCAGTGCTGCCCGGACACCGCCGTCATCGCGACCATGACGAACCGCCAGGCCCCCAGCGGATGCCGTTCCCGCAACACCACCGGCAGCGCCAGCGACGCGGCGGCGACCAGCAGCGTCACCTCCGAGTACCCCGGCCGCCGGGGCAGCACGTGGTCGACGAACAGCGAGTACGTGCCCCCCAGGACGGCCGCCGCGACCGCCAGGTTCACGGCGACGACCACGCCCCCGTACGGCAGCCGCCCGAGGCCGATCCAGCGCGTCCAGCGCAGCCCGAACGGCCAACCGCCCCGTTCGGGAGGCGGGTCGGCCCGCCCGGTCAGCACCGCGGCGACGACCGGCCCGGTCACCTGGCGCAGCGTCTGCCGCACGCCGGTGGACTTCTCGCTGGTCACGCCCCCAGGCTAGGACCGTGGCCGGACCCCCCACATGAGACCGTGGTGCCAACCCGGAGTAGTACCTGGGTACGGTCGTGCCCATGGAACCAGTCGAGGCGCTGCGGCGGATCGCGTTCCTCCTGGAGCGCGCCCACGAGCCCACCTACCGGGTGCGCGCCTTCCGCAAGGCCGCCGACCTGGTCGAGCGGACGTCCCCGGACGAACTGGCCGACCGGGCGCGCGAGGGGACGCTGACCGACCTGCCCGGCATCGGCAAGGTCACCGCGCTGGTCGTCACCGAGGCGCTGCGCGGCGAGGTCCCGGTGTACCTGCGCCGCCTGGAGGACACCCAGGACCAGCCCCTCGACGAGGCCACCGCCGCGCTCCGCGCCGCGCTCAGGGGCGACCTGCACACCCACAGCGACTGGTCCGACGGCGGCTCGCCGATCCGGGAGATGGCCGAGACCGCCCGCGACCTGGGCCACGACTACATCGCCCTCACCGACCACTCGCCCCGGCTCACCGTCGCCAACGGCCTGTCCCCGCAGCGGCTGCGGGCTCAGCTCGAGGAGGTGGCGGCCCTGAACGAGAAGCTGGCGCCGTTCCGGATCCTCACCGGCATCGAGGTGGACATCCTGCTCGACGGCTCGCTGGACCAGGAGGACGAACTGCTCGCCGCCCTGGACGTCGTGGTGGCCAGCGTGCACAGCGACCTGCGCGCGCCGTCGGACAAGATGACCCCGCGGATGCTGGCCGCCATCGCCAACCCGCACGCCGACATCCTGGGGCACTGTACCGGGAGGCTCGTCACGCGGCGCGGACGACCCGAGTCGACCTTCGACGCCGATGTCGTCTTCGCGGCC